>JAIXZQ010000270.1 GCA_027489475.1 Methylophilus sp. | reverse complement strand
TCGTTGCAGCGCAAAACAAAACAGGCCGCATGCGCGGCCTGGTTGCTGTGTGAGAAGCGTGATTAAAACACTCTTAATTGCGTTGGTTTTAAATACACCGTCTCACCCTGACGGAAATCAAACTGATTAAACTGCTCGCGCGCCAGTTCAACATCAACGTATTGCTGGTTGTCTGCACGGCGGATTTCCAACCTCACCAAAGAGCCAACCGAATGCACATAGGTGAGCGCGCCAGCAATGGTGTCTGCATCAGCCACCCGGCTCACGGCGATCTCATAGGGTCGCACAAAGCCTTTGCCCTGTGGCGTTTCAAAGGCATTCACATTGCCTAAAAACTCATAGACAAAAGGCGTGGCAGGATGGTCGTAGACGGCTTGCGGTGAGCCCACTTGTTCGACTTGGCCATGGTTCATCACCACAATGGTATCCGCCACTTCTAGGGCCTCTTCTTGGTCATGGGTGACAAACACACTGGTCACATGCAGCTCATCATGCAAGCGACGTAACCAGCGACGTAGGTCTTTACGCACCTTGGCATCCAGCGCACCAAAGGGTTCGTCAAGCAACAGCACCTTAGGCTCCACCGCCAGCGCCCGCGCCAGCGCAATACGTTGGCGTTGACCGCCGGATAACTGCGGCGGATAGCGGTCAGCCAGCCAGTCCAATTGCACCAGTTTAAGCAAATCATGCACGCGTTTTTTAATTTCGGCATCCGAAGGACGCGTTTCGCGCGGCCGCACGCGCAAGCCAAACGCAACATTTTCAAATACCGTCATATGGCGGAATAAGGCATAGTGCTGAAACACAAAGCCAACCTGACGTTCGCGCACATCGCGGTGGGTTGTGTCTACGCCGTCAAATAACACCTGCCCACTGTCTGGCGATTCTAAGCCTGCAATAATGCGTAGCAAGGTGGTTTTACCGCAGCCTGACGGCCCCAACAAGGCCACCAACTCACCAGAGGGCACTTGCAAGTTGATATCGCGCAATGCACTAAACTGACCAAACCCTTTATTAATTTGTTGTATGGTGATACTCATGTTATGCCGTCACTTCCTTTTCAATACTGGCCGCATCGCGTGATGCTTGCCACTCTACATAGGTTTTTAATACCAAAGTCACCAACGCCAACAATGTCAGCAACGAGGCCACAGCAAATGCCGCCGCATAGTTATATTCGTTGTACAAAATCTCCACATGCAAGGGCATGGTATTGGTTAAGCCGCGGATATGGCCCGACACCACAGACACCGCACCAAACTCACCCATGGCGCGGGCATTGGTTAAGATGACACCATAGATCAGCCCCCATTTGACATTGGGCAAGGTGACATGCCAAAGCATCTTCCAGCCCGACGCCCCCAACACCAGCGCAGCCTCTTCTTCTTCTTTACCTTGTGCCTGCATCAAGGGAATCAACTCCCGCGCCACAAAAGGAAAGGTGACGAAAATGGTCGCCAGCACGATACCGGGCACAGCAAACACGACTTTTAAATCATGATCAATCAGCCACTCGCCAAACCAGCCTTGCAACCCGAAAATCAGCACAAAAATTAGGCCGGCAATCACGGGTGAAACAGCAAAGGGCAAGTCAATCAAAGTGATTAAAAAGTTTTTGCCACGAAACTCAAATTTGGTGATGGCCCAAGCGGCCGCTACACCAAATACCAGATTTAAGGGCACGGCGACCAAAGAGGCAATCAGCGTCAGCTTCATGGCCGAGAGCGCATCAGCCTCAGTAATTGCGGCCAAATACACCGACCATCCTTTGCGTAACGCCTCGGTAAACACCGCGGCCAGCGGCACCAGCAAAAATAAGCCTAAGAAAGCGACGGTGATGCCGATTAAGCCCCAGCGTACCCAGGTTGGCTCTGAAGTGGCACGCTTGGAAGCCACCTTGCCGTGATATTGTTGAAATTGTGTGCCTTGCATGTGTGCTCCTAGCGCTGACCACCGTGGCGATGACTGCTCCACCACTGTAAAAAGTTAATCAGCAATAACAACAAGAATGAAATCACCAGCATCACAACCGCAATCGCAGTTGCGCCCGCATAATCATATTGTTCCAGTTTGGTAATTATCATCAGCGGCGTGATTTCAGAAATCATCGGCATATTACCGGCGATAAAAATCACCGAGCCATACTCCCCCACAGCGCGCGCAAACGCCAACGAAAAGCCGGTCAACAAAGCAGGCCAGATGGCTGGCAAAATGATTTTGTAAAAGGTTTGCCAACGGTTGGCACCCAAGCTGGCAGCCGCTTCTTCAGCTTCGGCACTAAAGTCTTCTAATACGGGTTGCACCGTACGTACCACAAATGGCAAGCCAATAAATGTCAGGGCCACCACCACGCCCAAAGGGGTAAAAGCCACTTTAATGCCATGCGGCTCCAGCCAGTGGCCTATCCAACCGTTGGGCGCATAGATGGCCGTTAACGAGATCCCCGCCACCGCAGTGGGAAGGGCAAACGGCAAGTCGACCAAGGCGTCCAAGATTTTTTTACCCGGAAACGGATAGCGTACCAACACCCAAGCCGTCAGCAGACCAAACACCATATTGATCAGCGCAGCAATCAATGAGGCGCCAAAGGTCAGTTTATAGGTGGCAACCACACGTGGTGTAGTCACCACATGCCAAAAGGTTTGCCAATCCAACTCCATGGTACGCAAGAACACCGCAGCCAATGGAATCAACACGATGAGGCAGAGATACACCAGGGTATAGCCCAGCGACAAGCCAAAGCCGGGTAACAGCGGTTTTTTAGGTTTATAAGCCATACAAGTTAATCATTAAGCGATTTGGCCATTTTATCGACAAGCCTTTAAACGTTTAAAGAATAGTTAAGCATTAATTTATAACAGGATGTTATATTAGTATGGCGGTATCTTAAGCAACGCGTGTGTTGCGTTGCTGTAGCTGTGCATTAATCACCTTGGCCACTACCGGCGCAGCCAGCAGATTACCTTGCAACACCTGCGCACCTGAAGCAATAGCAATATCCAATTGTTGCTGCGTTTCTATCCCCAGAATAATCGGCACGCTGCCCAGCCCCTGCGCGGTCGCCACCAAGCCTTTGAGTGCCTCAGCCAATGCAGGCTGTTGTGCCGCTTGATGAATCACGCTCACATCAAATTTCAGGTAATCGGGCGGACTGTGCCAAAGTCGATAAAGCTTACTTTGATGACCGCCGACATGGTCATAGGCAATGCGATAGCCCAGCGCGCGATAGTTGTCTATGGCAGACACCAACTGCTTGTCCTGATCAATCAATGATTCGTTGATTTCTAGCACCACGCGTTCGGTAGGCACCGAATATTTGTGCAAAATCTGCTCAAACACTTTGCCATGTGCGCTCACTTCGGCCAGCAACTTGGGGTGGACATTCAAAAACAACAGGCCGTTTTCATGATGGATAGCGCGGTAATTGAGCACATGCTGTGAGCGGCAGACGCGATCAAACTGTACCAGCTTGCCCGACTGCTCGGCATAGGTAAAAGCAAACTCAGGCGTGCTGCCCAAGGTGCCAAATAATGACGGGCGAATCAGTGCCTCATAGCCCAAAATATCGCCCTGTTTGACATCATAAATCGGTTGAAAGGCGGTTTTTAAATGCACACCTATGAAGGTGCTTTCATATTCGCCTGAAGCGGCTTCGATTAAACCCAGTTCTTCTAGGTCGAGCGACAGCGCTTGCTTGAGCTCTGCGCGCAACTGTTTCAAATGTTCCGGCACCTGTGGCTGTGTGGATGCACTCATGCGGGCCTCCTTACTTGATAATAATTTGATCAAACACGCCGCCTTCCACAAAGTGGACGTTCTCCACCTCATGCCAGTTGCCAAACACCTGTTTGACGGTAAATGCATTGATTTTTTTGAAGGCCGATGGCGGCGCTTGAATCAATTGTGGTCGCAATGCATGCTTGGCGGCGATGGCCTGCCCTTGTGGTGAAAAGTGAAACTCTAAATACGCCTGCGCCTGCTTGCGGGTGCCTTTTTTATCCACTACTTTGTCGACCAAGGCAATCGGGTTCTCGGCCAAGATGGTTAAAGGCGGAATCACCACCTCAAACTGGTCAGCACCAAATTCTTGTTGAATCAGCGCAACTTCATTCTCAAAGGTCAACAGCACATCCCCTAAACCACGCTGAGCAAACGTGGTGGTTGCACCGCGCCCGCCGGCATCTAGCACCGGTACGTGCTTAAACAGCTCACTGACAAACTGTTTGGCCTTGGCGGCATCGCCCCCCTTTTGTAGTACGCTGCCCCAGGCGCCCAAATAGCTGTATTTGCCATTGCCTGAGGTTTTGGGGTTAGGAATAATGACAGCAACACCGGGCTTAATCAGGTCATCCCAGTCATTGATGTTGCGCGGATTGCCTTTACGCACCAAAAACACCGTGGGTGAGGCACTGTAGACACTTTGGTTGGGCAAGCGAGATTGCCAATTGGCCGGAATCAACTTGGCTTTGTCAGCCAACATATCAATGTCGGCCGCACGGTTCATGGTGATAACATCAGCCTCTAAACCATCAACTACCGCACGCGCTTGTTTACTAGAGCCGCCATGCGATTGGTTAATCGTCAGCGTTTCACCAGTTTGCGCTTTCCAGTATTGAATAAAGGACGGATTAAATTCTTTATAAAACTCCCGGGTGACGTCATAAGACACATTGAGCAACTCGGCGGCTTGGGCCGCCAGCGGATTAAACACCGCCTGACTCACCAGCCATACAGATAACCAATGTTTGAAAACGGGGTGCATGCTGCTTCTCCAACAAAAACAAGATAGCAGCACTATATCGATGTTTTAATAGTTTTAAAAAGAATAAAAAATAATATGTTTATACGATTTACAAATATAAAATCCACAGATACCTACATCTGACTTCATGCAAGATGCGGTTACACACGCAAGCCTTGGGCATCAAACACGCCTTCAAACAGCACCGAACTCAAATAACGTTCGCCTGAATCTGGCAGTATGACAACGATGGTTTTTCCGGCATGTTCGGGCATGGCCGCATAACGTGCAGCGACTGCAACAGCCGCCCCACATGAAATACCTGCCAATATTCCCTCCTCTAGCGCCAAACGACGTGCGTAATGCACAGCATCTTCGTTGCTGACTTGGGCAATATCGTCCACCACGCTTAAGTCTAGCGTGTCTGGCACAAAGCCTGCGCCTATGCCTTGAATTTTATGCGGCGCGGGGGCCAAGGGCTGACCCGCACGAAACTGGCTGAGCACTGGGCTGGCGGCTGGCTCAACGGCCACCGAGTGCAAAGCTTTGCCTTGCGTGTGTTTAAAATAACGGGAGACCCCTGTAATGGTGCCACCCGTGCCAACGCCAGACACCAGAATATCAACTTGTCCATCGGTATCCTGCCAAATTTCTGGGCCAGTGGTCTGCGCATGAATGGCTGGATTGGCTGGATTTTTAAACTGTTGCAACAACACATAGCGATCAGGATCGCTGGCGGCAATGGCTTCTGCCTTGGCCACAGCGCCTTTCATGCCCTGTGCGCCTTCCGTCAGCACCAGCTTGGCCCCGTAGGCCAACAACAGTTTGCGCCGCTCCAAACTCATGGTTTCTGGCATGGTTAAGGTAATGGGGTAGCCTTTGGCGGCAGCCACAAACGCCAAAGCAATGCCGGTATTGCCACTGGTGGGCTCTACAATCTCTTTGCCGGGCCCTAGCAGACCGCGCTGTTCCGCATCCCAAATCATGGCGGCACCAATACGACATTTCACCGAATAGGCGGGATTGCGCCCCTCAATCTTGGCCAAAATCGTGGCCTGCCCTGGCGCAGTGATGCGGTTTAGCTTGACCAGTGGGGTGTTACCTATGCTTTGAGCGTTGTCAGAAAACCAGCGTGCCATACGGACTCCTTAAGCCAACCAAAAATTAAAACTTTACAAAAAATAAAAATTCGACAGAAATAACATTTAGTCACAAAGATATAGCGCTTGATTATAAAAGTATGCAAATAGATTTTTAGTAAATATATTCGTACAGAACATCAAAGAAGCTTTATTCATAAGCAAATAATTAAACATTCTAGAAATTGGCTACCTTTTCTAGGCAGATTATTTTATAGTTTAAAAAGATACACGCTGACCAGAACACTGGAAGCCAGTCGCCCCTCAGGGACGACTGGCTTTTTTTTCGTCTGTGCCAGCGCCCAGCCACCCTTAAGGAGCCCACATGGAACAGATTGCCATTGCACCCATTGTGCAGGCGTTGGCCAATATCCGTGAACAAGCGCTACAACAACGCCAGCGACTCACCCAGCCGCCCAAGTTGCCTGCGCGTAAGGCACTGGCGCAGTGTGTAGAGTGGCTGGCCGCAGCGCTGTTTCCTAACCGCTTAGGCGATTCTGATATTCAAACGCAGACGATTAATTTTTATGTCGGCACCACCCTAGACCATGCTTTACGCGAGCTAGAGCAACAGATTCGTCTTGAGTTGGCCTATAAAACGCCCGGCGCTCCAGCCGCTGAATTTCAATCACACGCGCATCGCTTGACCCAACAATTTGCCGAACAAC
>JAIXZQ010000347.1 GCA_027489475.1 Methylophilus sp. | reverse complement strand
GTATCTGCTTGTTTTAAGCTGTGCATTTCTGTACGACACAATGGACAGGAAGCATCGTAATAAATCGTGAGTGGATAAGCGATAGGGGTGTGCATGGTTTACAAAGCTAGACGAGAATAGCACGCCCTGAGGCGGCAGGACGTGATGTACTTTAACATTCAATCAGCATGACATTAAATCAGCATGACATTGATTCAGCATCGCATTGAATTTTAAAGCACGGCAGGTTCTCAGCACCGCTGTAGCCAAGCGTTAATGACGAGAAGCGTGCCAGCCGCAGGCGTCTATGGGTCGCGCCATCCCTGATGTAGCCATGCGCCGATTACTCCGGTTTGGCTGCTGCCGCGGTCTGGCAGTCTTGACACAGGCCTTTCAAGCTAATCTCAATATTCGTTACCTGATACGTGTCGAATATCGCTTGTGGAATATGCGCGGCAAGTTCGTGTATGCACAGCACCGTGCCACAAGAACGGCAGTGCAGGTGGGCATGACCGTGGTTATTAAGCATGCCTTGTAGCTGCATGCTCGGGGCTTTAAAGCTGCGTTTTGGGCTGTTTAATTGGTATTTCCAAGCGCGGTCATCGGTGGAGATTTTGTGTATCAACGCGTGTTCTTGCAGCCAATCTAGTACACGATAGACGGTGACCCGGTCAATCTCTTTAACCCCTTGTAACGCATGCAAAATTTCCGGCTGACTGATCGCCGTATGCGAGTCTAAGAATACTTGTAACACGGCGGTACGCGCTTGGGTGGGACGTAATCCAGCCTCACTGAGAAGTTGGTCTGCGGTATGCATGGCCAATATTATGAACTACACGACAGCATGGAACAACCGGCTTTTTGTCTAGCCCAATCTGGACGTTTTTGCGCAAATGCCTCCATGCCGGGTTGGCGCGTATACGGCTGGCGCAGCACTTGCAACAATGTGTGCAGTCGGCGACTGTCCCCTGCGGTGGCTAAATCAATCGCTTCTTGTGCCAGATAATTGCGCAATACATAGATAGGGTTGGCGGCCGCCATGCGCTGTTGCCGTTGCGCCGGCGACAGACTGGACTGGTGTAGTCGCTGGGCATAGACATCAAGCCATTGTTGAATCTCTGCGCTAAACTGTTGCCAGCCGTGTTCGGTATAAAATGCCTCTTTCAAGGTGGATACCTGCGGTTGCTGGCAATCCAGCGCAGCCAATTGGGTGAAAAACAGCGTTTGATCGACTTCAGCGCGCGTCATCAGCTCAAAAATCCGGTTCATCAAATCGCCATCGTCGTCTTGCCAGCGGTCCAAGCCAAACTTTTCTGCCAGCATACGCGTCAGTTGACTGATATATTCGCGGTCAAAGTCACGCAATCCAGCATCCAATCCATGGTTGTCAGGCAGTACGGTAGCCAGCGCTTCGGCCAGACGCTCAAGATTCCAGCGGGCGATGTCCGGCTGACGGCCAAAACAATAGCGACGCCCTTGTGCATCCGTGGTGTTGGGCGTCCAGCCGGGGTCAAAGTTGTCTATCCAGCCATACGGGCCATAATCGATGGTTAACCCCAAGATAGACATATTATCGGTATTCATCACCCCATGCACAAAGCCGACGCGCATCCAATGCGCCACCATGACGGCGGTGCGTCGGCAGATCTCAGCGAACCAGGCTTCAATCAAGGCGGGGGAAGGGGATTGAGTGTCTAACACAAGACCGCTAGTTGGCCACCATTGGGCAAAGTCACGCTCTATACAAAAGCCGATTAACTGCTTGAGCAGGGCAAATTCTTCACGGCTGGCAGGCAGTTCAAAATGGCCAAAGCGCAGAAATGACGGCGCCACCCGGCACACCACTGCGCCGGGCTCAAATTGTGGATTGCCGTTGTAAAACATATCGCGCACCACAGATTCACCCGTAGTCACCAGACTCAGAGCGCGGGTGGTGGGTACGCCCAAATGATGCATGGCTTCAGAGCATAAAAACTCGCGCAGGCTAGAGCGCAACACGGCGCGGCCATCTGCCGAGCGTGAGTAGGGGGTTTCCCCCGCCCCTTTGAGTTGCAGTTCAAAACGCTGACCCTGATGAAGCAATTCGCCTAGATAAATAGCGCGGCCATCACCGAGCTGCCCCGCCCAGTGACCGAATTGGTGGCCACCGTAGCGGGTGGCATAGCTGGCCATGCCGGGTAACAGTCCATTGCCGCCCAACGCATCTATCAGCGAGGGGTCTTGCATATCGGTTTCACTGAGGCCAAGCATCGCAGCCACCTCATGGCTGTAAGCTAATAACTGCGGTTGTTTGACCGCAGTCGGCGTCACGGCTGACCACAGACAGTCATGCACTTGGCGGGTAAAGTTTTGTTGGATGGGGTCGCCGGGCAATTCCCGGATCAAACGGTTATCAAACGTCAAAGTAAGCATGTGCGAATTATAGACTGCGCCGCTAGAGGCGGGGTGGTTTTGTCGTAAACCCTGGCATATCAGGGGCCGTGGGCGGCATATTTACACCGTCCTCGCCGGATTGCCGCATGCTGCAACCGCGATAGGCGGCTTCTCGGGTAAAATAGCGCTTTATCTCAATCAGTGTATTCACACCAACGCATCCCTCATGAATGTTTTTTACGAAGAAGATGGTGGCTTCAAGGTTGCGGCTATCTTGTCTGAGGCCGAAACTAGCTTGCAGGTAGAGGCTGTTAGCGGCAAGCGCAGCAAAATTAAAACCGCCAATGTCTTGATGCGTTTTGAGGGCCCACTGGCCGGATTTATAGAGGCGGCGCAGGGCGAGGCGGATACCTTAGATACCCAGTTTTTATGGGAATGTTGCGGTGAGTCGGAGTTTGGCTTTGAAACCTTAGCGGCAGAGTATTATGGGGCCAAACCCAGCCGCACACAGGCTGCAGCCATTGCACTTAAGCTGCATGGCGCACCCATGTATTTTTATCGCAAGGGCAAAGGCCACTATAAAGCCGCCCCAGCGGATACGCTGCAAGCCGCGCTGGCTGGCATGGAAAAAAAGCGATTGCAAGCAGAATATTTGGCACAGCTGGTGGCCCAGCTCATGACCAATCAATTGCCTGATGCCTTGGCCGACAAGCTTCAAACCTTATTGTATGCGCCCGATAAAAACAGTCTGGAATGGAAAGCCCTCGAGCAAGCGGCACAGCAGCGCAAACTGATGCCGGTGGAGATGTTATTTGCCTGTGGGGCGATTGCCTCGGTACATGATTATCATCTGGGGGCATTTTTACGCGAATACTTTAGCGATGGCACCGCTTTTCCTGAGGTCTCATTGGCTGAGGTACCAACAGATTTACCACTGGCACAGGTACACGCTTTTAGCATTGATGACAGCACGACCACAGAGATAGACGATGCCTTGTCTGTCACGCCCTTGGCCAACGGTCACACACAGGTGGGCATCCATATCGCGGCACCGGCGTTAGGCATAGAGCCTGAAGGGCTGCTGGACCGCGAGGTGATGAAGCGCTTATCTACCGTGTATATGCCGGGCCATAAAATCACCATGTTGCCCGAGCAGGCAATCCGGCCATTCAGTCTGGATGCTGGCCAAATTCGGCCAGCCTTGTCGTTGTACCTTGAAGTTGCACCAGATTTTACGGTGGTGAGTCAGCAGAGTCGGCTAGAGCAGGTGACGATTCATGACAATCTGCGCCATGACAGTCTAGAACCTTATTTTAACGAAAGCACGTTGACGCAAGACAGTGGTCATCCTTTGTGGTCAGCCTTGGTGTTTTTGTTTCAACTGGCCGAAAGCCTAGAAAAAGCGCGTGGCAAATACGACCCGTCTCGTCCGCAACCCGTGGACTATAACTTTTATGTCACAGACGGCAAGGTCAGTATCGTCAATCGTCAGCGCGGTTCGCCGATGGACAAACTGGTTGCTGAGTTAATGATTGCCGCCAACAGTCAGTGGGGCCTATTGCTGGCGGAACATGGCGTACCGGGCATCTACCGTGCGCAAAACGGTGGCAAAGTGTATATGACAACCAAGGCAGAAGGCCATCAAGGCTTAGGCGTGGCGCAATATGCCTGGTGTACTTCACCTTTGCGTAGAGCCGTCGATTTGATTAACCAGCGCCAATTGATCAGCGTACTGACCGGTCAGCCGCCGGTGTATCCGCCCAACAGTGATGCGTTGGTTGGGCATATGCGTCAGTTTGACTTGACCTACAATGCCTACAACGAATTTCAGACCCGCATGGAGCGCTACTGGTGTCTGCAATACCTGATTCAGGAACACATCACAGAAATCGATGCCACTGTGTGGCGCGACAATCTCGTCAGGCTAGATGCATTACCTTACATGACCAAAGTGCACAGCCTGCCTGCGCTCAAGGCGGGCAGTAAAGTGCGGCTTTGCGTGCAAAAAGTAGATACCTTGTTGATGACGCTAGACTGCAAGTTTGTGCAGGTGATCACGGAGGCCACTGAGGCTACACCGTCGTTTGCCGATGAGGAAGGCGAAGACAGGTTGGCCGCGCAAGCAATCACGGCCCAAGCGCAGACGGAACAACCTGCGACTGAACCGGCAGCGACAGAGGCCGCCTTGCCGCTGACAGGCGCAGTCGGAT
>JAIXZQ010000070.1 GCA_027489475.1 Methylophilus sp. | reverse complement strand
CGATCGGCATTGGCACGCACGGTGACACGCCCTTCTTTAGCGGCTTCGGCCAGCATCTGTGCATCAGCGTTCAGCGCTTTCAGATTACGACGCACCTGCTCTATGGTTTGATTAATCTTGGCTTTTTGACCCGGGAAGGCTTCCAGCGGGGCATCAAAGTTGCCATCGCCAAATGCTTGCACACAGGCCATGGCTTTTTCGTTCAAGCTAATATGGCCAGCGACGATGTTATTAATGCTTTCGGCCAGAATAGAAAACTGTCCTTTAAACATATCGGCACGCAAGGTCATATCAATATTGCCTTTTTCGTGCTCGGCATTCACCCAATTGACGGAGTCAACAATGCCTTTGAGATTGCCACGTATACGTTCAACGCTCTTGTTCATTGCGGCTTTATTGCCGGGCATAGGGGGCAGCTGCGCAGACAAATCACCGCGACCAATGCTGTCCATGACGCCGATAAACTGCTCGGTTTCTTGCACATAGCTAGAAACCAATTGATTAATGGTGGCAGCCATCTGTACAAAACCGCCATGCAAGCTGGCGGCATCGATACGCGCATCAGTTTCACCAGCATTGTGCTGGCTGGCCAGTTGTGCCAATCCATTGGATAAGCCTTGCACATGCCCTTGTAAGGCACGTAAGCCTTGCGCAAACGCATCAGATTCGCCTGCAGCGGGTTCATAGTGTTGGTTAAAGTCGCCCTGTCCCAGTTGCTGCATGCACGCCATCATCTGCGCGATGGTGTGTGTGTGTTGGCTGAGCAATACATGGGTTTGTTTAATGATTAATTGATACACCCCCGGTAATCCGTGGGTGTCTATGCTCTGTTGTGTGGTGGACGCACTGTGGTGAGCGAGCTGTTGCAATTGCTGTTGCACCGCCAATACATGCGCATGCCCTTGGGCGATAGCATGTTGTATGTTGCTGGGGGGCGCGTCTGTCACCTGTCCAGCTAAGGCTTGTAAGTCGCCGCGTGCAAGCGCAACGGCTTGTTGCATGACTTGTTCCGGGGTGCCGCCTAGGCTGCGATGAATCGAGGCTGTGACCAGCGCCGCTAACACCATCAATACGATGAAGCAGCCAACAGCATACGCCAACAAAGCAGACCCTTGTAAGGCTAACCCTGATGCGCCTGCGATGCCTGCAGCCGCAACAATGACCAGCGTCATCATTCGTGTCGCAATCTTCAGTCGGGCAAAGCGGCTGATCAGTGCATTCCATAGACCCGAAAACATGTGTCCACTCCTTGATCTCGTTTTGATTTCTGTTGATGGTTTTATCGACTATTTCAGGCCATTATTGAATAATGCAGCCCGTTTTGAATCCGCTGTAAAGAGGGGAAATCAGGTTCTTTTAGCGCATTTGCAGACCTTAAGAAATTCCATGTGCTGCCGGGGCGTATGCTGCATGGGGTTAAAAAAAACCGGCCATGTTTAGGCCGGTTTTGCTAGGTGAATGTAATACATGCATCCTGCCGTTCACCAGTGAACCGACCATGCGCGCTGCGTTTAAAATTCTTCCCAATCACTGTCATCGGTTCCGGTTCTCAGACTACGCCCTGGCGGACTTGCGCCTGCGCTCGTTGCAGTATGTGGACTTCGACTCAAGCCGCTACTGCGGGCAGTGCCGGTATTGCTCCCCCCAGGCCCGCCCATGGCTCTGGAAAGCTGACTGATGGCTTGTCGGATATCTTGTTCATGTCTGGAAAATTCACCGCCAAGCAACGCCCGCGCTTTATCCCGCTGTTGCGCTGAAACGCAGGCCACAATTTCACCTATGCTGCGGTGAAAATGCGCATGTGCGTCACGCAATTGCCTAAATTCACGGCGATGCCCATGCTGCTGTTTACCTTCGCCATGTAGCCATTGTCCTAATTCGCATGCACGGTCACTGCTGGCTTCGGCAGCCGCAATCTTGGCGCCACCTTGGCCGCTGACATAGGCTGCCAGACGTGATTTCCAGCGTGCATGAGAGGCGTCGGCTTCTGCCAATGAAAATGCGGCGCTGGCATTGCTTGTAGGTGGGCTATTTCGGTTAAAGCGAGGTGCACTTACGCTAGCAGGCTGCGATACCACGCTGCGCTGGCTGTATGATTCGCCCCAACTGGGACGTGCGGTTTGTGCGCTCCCCCCTGCTGCGGCAGATGCACGGCCACCCAATTTAAAGCGGCTAATCGCTACCGTCAGTTGGTTAGCCTGATCCACCAAGGATTCGGCAGCCGCCGCGGCTTCTTCCACCAAGGCGGCGTTTTGCTGGGTGGTTTCATCCATGCTGGCCACTGCTTGATTGACTTGGTCAATGCCAGTGGTTTGCTCGCTGGAGGCGGCTGATATCTCGCTGATAATATCCGCCACACGCTGTACCGAGGACACCACTTCGTCCATGGTGTTGCCTGCGTTTTCTACCAGCTTGGTGCCTTCGGAGGTTTTATGCACCGAGTCTGCAATCAGCTCTTTAATCTCTTTAGCCGCACTGGCTGAGCGTTGCGCCAGATTACGCACCTCACCAGCCACCACGG
>JAIXZQ010000367.1 GCA_027489475.1 Methylophilus sp. | reverse complement strand
CGACCACTGGGCTAGACCCCAATGCAGCCGCCACCACCTTACCCTTGCCTGACGCTAACAGCACGCCACGCTTAGAATCTGATCCTGCTGCCAGCACATTGCCCTCCAGCAGTGCACAGCTGAGCCCCGCCCCCTCGCCTGCAAACACCGCAACTGCCGCCATGGCTGAAACAGCGAATGTAGGGGTATTCAGTGCCACTGCGGATGGCAGTGTGCTAAAAGCAGGCGACCCGCAGGTTTCTCGTTTGGACATCACGGTAAATGAAGAATCTTGGGTACGTATTGAAGATGCGCAAGGCAAAAAACTGTTTAGCGCCTTGATTCCAGCAGGGACACAACGACAAGTGCTGGTAAAAAAACCCGTCAGCTTAACCATCGGTCACGCTGCTGGTACGCAATTACGAGTGGATAATCAACCTTTTGACCTAACGCAAGCGACCCGCGGCCGGGTGGCTCGCTTACAACTGAATTAACATGCTCGCTCGCAAACATACCCGACAAGTTATGGTTGGTCACGTGCCGGTGGGCGGTGGCCTGTACGGCACCACGCCTGCGCCGGTGGTGGTGCAAAGTATGACCAATACTGATACCGCCGATGCACAAGCCACCATTGCGCAAGCCTACGCCTTATGGCAAGCGGGCTCAGAAGTGGTGCGCATCACAGTGAACTCTGCCGAAGCCGCGGCCCAAGTGGCCACCATCCGACAAGGCTTGGATGCCATGGGTTGCTCGGTGCCGCTGGTGGGGGATTTTCATTTTAATGGTCACAAACTACTGCAAGCGTATCCTGACTGCGCGCAGGCATTAGCCAAATACCGTATCAACCCCGGCAATGTCGGCAAAGGCAGCAAACGCGACGAACAATTTGCCGCCATGATACTAGCGGCCATCACCTATCAAAAAGCCGTACGCATTGGCGTAAACTGGGGCAGCTTGGATCCGGCCAAAATGGCGCAGATGATGGATGAAAACGGAAAACGTGCCGAACCGCTGTCTGCCGATGCTTTGATGCGCGAAGCACTGATTCAATCGGCGTTAGAAAGTGCTGAGCAAGCACAAGCCTTGGGGCTAGACCCCAACCAGATCATCATCTCTTGCAAGGTCAGCAATGTGCAGGATTTGGTTCTGGTTTATAGCGAACTGTCTCGCCGATGCGAGTTTCCACTACACCTTGGCCTGACCGAGGCAGGCATGGGCTCTAAAGGCATCGTTGCTTCTACGGCAGCGCTGGCCATTTTATTGCAGCAAGGGATAGGCGACACCATCCGTGTCTCCCTCACCCCAGAACCCGATGAACCACGCACCAAAGAGGTGGTGGTGGCGCAAGAGATTTTGCAAACCATGGGCATACGCTCATTCACCCCGCTGGTCACCGCCTGCCCAGGCTGTGGCCGCACCACCAGCACCTACTTTCAAGAGCTGGCCATGCAGATACAGCGCTGGTTACGTCAACAAATGCCGGTTTGGCGCAGCGAATACCCCGGGGTAGAAAGCCTGAACGTGGCGGTAATGGGCTGTGTGGTCAATGGACCGGGGGAATCCAAGCTGGCGAATATTGGTATCAGCCTGCCAGGCACAGGTGAAGTGCCGGTGGCGCCGGTGTTTGTCGATGGTGAAAAAACCGTCACCCTCAAAGGCGACCATATCGCAGAAGAATTTCAGACCATCGTGGAAGACTATGTGCGCACGCATTATGCCGAAGGCGGCAAATTGCGCGCACGCAAGCCCACCGTGATTCCTATCCTGTCTGCCTAAGGCAGACTTTATATCCCCCAAGACGCATGCACGCTTCATTTCAATCGATTAAAGGTTTTTACGACATACTGCCAGACGCGACACCGTTATGGTTCAAGCTGGAAGACACTGCCCGGCAGATTCTGGCACAGTATGGCTACAACAATATTCGCATGCCGGTGGTTGAACCCACCGAGTTGTTTGTGCGCAGTGTGGGTGAGCATACCGATATCGTTGAAAAAGAGATGTATGCCTGGCAAGACGCGCTTAACGGTGACAAGCTGACCTTACGCCCAGAAGGCACGGCAGGTTGTGTTCGCGCCGTGGTTGAGCATAATCTGACTTACAACGGTCCACAACGCCTCTGGTACATGGGACCGATGTTTCGCCATGAAAATGTACAAAAAGGCCGGCAGCGTCAATTTCACCAAATCGGTGTGGAGGCATTTGGCTTTGCCGGCGCAGAGGTGGATGCCGAACAAATCGTATTATTAAGTCGCTTATGGCAAGCCTTAGGCATTGCTGATGTCGAACTGCAACTCAATAGCATAGGGGATGCTGACGAACGCGCGCACTATCGTCAAACCTTGATTACCTACTTTGAGCAACACCAAGACCAGCTAGATGAAGACGCAAAACGACGTCTACACAGCAATCCACTGCGTATTCTCGATAGCAAAAACCCGCGTATGCAAGCCTTGTGTGAAGCCGCGCCGCGCTTGATGGACAGCTTGGGTGAGACCTCAAAAGCGCATTTTGCGCAGCTCTGTGCATTGCTAACACAAGCCGGGGTAGCGTACACCATTAACCATAGACTGGTGCGCGGACTGGATTACTACAACCGTACCGTGTTCGAGTGGGTGACCAACAAACTGGGCGCGCAAGGCACCATCGCTGGCGGCGGCCGCTATGACAGCCTGGTTGAACGTTTGGGTGGCCAATCCACGCCGGCATGTGGCTTTGGGATCGGCTTGGAACGTGTATTTTTGTTAATGCAGGAATATGGCGTACAAGCACAGAACCAGCCAGACATTTATTTGGTCAATGTGGGGACGCTGGCAGAGCAGCATGCTTTTTCGATGGCCGAGCAACTGCGTAGCCTAGGCTTGCAAGTGGTATTGCATGCGGGAGGCGGCAGTTTTAAATCGCAAATGAAAAAAGCCGACCGCAGCGGTGCCCGCTTTGCGGCTATTTTGGGCGATGAAGAAGCGGCTGCGCAGCAAATCAGCTTGAAGCCCATGCTTGGTCAAGGCGAGCAAGTGCGCGTGAGCCTACAAGAAGCTGCCCGCATCGTACAATCCCGTTAACCGTCTATCGCCTGCCACTGGCTGGTGTGCGGCGGGTTGACTTTTTGACACCTCACACAGGCTACCGTCATGACAGAGATTTTACGTTTAACCGAGTTGACGATATATCCGCGACAGCAACCCGAAAAACGCTTGGTCAATCGCGTTAATTTGTCACTGGCGCGTGGAAAAACCACCTGTATCGTCGGTGAATCCGGCAGCGGCAAAAGTCTGACCGCACTCAGTATCATGCGCTTACTCTCGCCGCAATTGCAGATGCAGGGCGAGCTGATGTTTAACGGTCACTCATTAAATGGCCTGCGCGAAGCAGACATGCAGCATATTCGCGGTCGCCAGATCGGCATGATTTTTCAAGAACCCATGACCTCATTGAATCCGGTGCTGACCGTAGGCTTTCAAATAGGCGAACCGTTGCACACGCATCTCGGCCTCAAAGGCCAGGCCCTGCGCGACAAGGTTGCGGCTTTGCTCACCCAAGTCGGCATTGATCCGCAGCGCGCCAATAGTTACCCAGATGAGTTATCTGGCGGTCAGCGGCAACGGGTCATGATTGCCATGAGCATTGCCTGTGAGCCGGCCTTATTGATAGCCGATGAGCCCACCACTGCTTTGGATGTCACGGTGCAAGCGCAAGTCTTACGCCTGCTTGACGAACTGAAGACGCGTATGGATATGGCCATGTTATTTATTACGCATGATTTTGGCGTGGTTGCCGACATTGCCGATGAAGTGGTGGTGATGTTTCGCGGTGAAGTCGTCGAATCCGGCAGCGTTGAGGCGGTACTCAATCATCCGCAACACCCCTACACCCGTGCTCTGCTCGCCTGCGTGCCGGATGCCGAAGGCCGTAAACAACTGCAACCCATGACCTACGACTGGCTGACCCCGGCCTGAAAGCTGAACGATGTCTGAACCCTTGCTGCAAGTGCATCATCTGCATAAAACCTATCGTCAGCGCACCGGATTTTTGGGGCTGCAAAGCCAACTGATACACGCACTGGATGATGTCAGTCTGACCCTGGAACGGGGCCGCACCTTGGCGATTGTCGGCGAGTCTGGCAGCGGAAAATCTACCTTGGCGCGCGGCATCATGCGCTTGCTGCCGTTGGATAGCGGTGAGGTGCTGTTTGATGGCGTGGATTTTCTGGCGTTGCCTGAACAAGCGCTGCGACAGGCGCGCAAGCATATGCAAATGGTGTTTCAAGACCCGTTTGCGTCATTAAATCCACGCATGCGCGTCGGTGAAATCATCGGTGAAGGTCTGTTGATTCATGGCCTAGGCGATGCGCGGCAACAACGCGAACACGTCATGCAGATGTTAGAAAAAGTGGGCTTGACTGCGGCAGATGCAGACAAATACCCGCACCAATTTTCTGGCGGCCAACGCCAGCGTATTGGCATTGCCCGCGCGCTGATTTTGCAACCCAAACTGGTCGTGTGTGACGAGCCGGTGTCGGCCCTCGATGTGTCAGTACAGGCACAGATTCTGTTACTGCTGAAGCAATTGCAACATGAAATGGGCTTGAGCTACTTGTTTATTACCCATGATTTGCGGGTGGTGCGCCACATTGCAGACCAAGTGTTGGTCAT
>JAIXZQ010000240.1 GCA_027489475.1 Methylophilus sp. | reverse complement strand
GTCTGGCCAGGTTGCCAAGCTGCAGGGTATAAGCCAGTCCATCGGCTAATTCAGGACAATGCCGTATGGTTTGCCCATGACAGCCTATGGCCGTCACCGCACTGGCGGCGACCCCAGCCTCTAGCAAAAGTCCGTGCACAGTGTTGGCGTAGATCTCAGCAAGTTGATTGGCGGTCTGTGCCGCGACATCCAGCTCGCCCAGAGCTGGCGTATGCAAGGCCAGCAGGGTCTGCCGCAAGGACTCTGCATAAGGCAAAAAATGCGTTGCTCGTTGCTGTATTCCCGCCGATGACGCCTCAACCAACACGGCATCCACACCATCTAAACTGGTGCCAGACATCAGGCCGATAAACAGGCGGGCAGGAGAGGCGGCAGTGACTAAAGACATGCCAGCATTTTAACACTGCCACCGTCTTGCTTACAGAAAAGCCATGCTTTACGTTAAAATAGCTGTTTAATTTTCACACGGCAGCGCTGCAAGCTGCCAACCATGGTATGACCAAGCTCACTGACCCATCTGCGATCACTTCCCCTTCTGCGGCATTGCCTGACGCGCCGCTGTCACCCGAGATTAGCCAAGCGCTCGCCATTATCAAGCGCGGGGCTGACGAATTGCTGATAGAGCAGGAGCTGATTAGCAAGCTGCAATCTGGCAAGCCTTTGCGCGTGAAAGCCGGCTTTGACCCCACCGCGCCAGATTTGCATTTAGGGCACACGGTGCTGATTAACAAATTGCGCCAACTGCAAGACTTAGGTCATCAGATTTTATTTTTGATTGGCGACTTTACCGGCATGATAGGTGACCCGACTGGCAAAAGTGCCACCCGTCCACCCTTGACGGTAGAACAAGTGAAAGCCAATGCTGATACCTACGCGCAACAAGTGTTCAAAATCCTTGACCCAGCGAAAACCGAGATTGTGTTTAACTCGCGCTGGCTCACCGAACTGGGTGCGGCAGGCATGTTAAAGCTGGCTGCCAGCCACACGGTTGCACGTATGCTAGAGCGGGATGACTTTTCAAAACGCTTTAAGGGCAATCAACCGATTGCGATTCACGAGTTTTTATATCCGCTGTTGCAGGGCTATGATTCTGTGGCTTTACAGGCCGATTTAGAACTCGGCGGCACCGACCAAAAATTCAATCTGTTGATGGGCCGGGAATTACAAAAACAGGCGGGTCAAGCCCAGCAATGTGTGCTGATGATGCCATTGCTAGAGGGGTTGGACGGCGTCAATAAAATGTCCAAGTCCTTGGGCAACTACATTGGCATTAACGAGCCACCAGAGACCATTTTTGCCAAGCTGATGTCAATCTCAGATGAGTTGATGTGGCGCTACATTGATTTATTATCGTTTGCCAGTTTGGAAACCATTGCCAGCTGGAAAGCCCAAGTGGCGGCGGGCGAAAATCCACGCACAATCAAGGTAGGCTTTGCGCAAGAAGTTGTTGCGCGCTTTCATGGCCAAGCCGCCGCAGAAAAAGCGCTGCAAGATTTTCAGACCCGCGCCAAAGGCGGGATTCCAGATGACATCCCTGCAGTGACCTTGACATTAGAAGGCGACCAACTCGGTATTAGCCAATGCCTGAAGCAGGCGGGATTAGTCGAAAGCACTAGCGAGGCGCTGCGAGCGATTCAGCAAGGCGGCGTTAAACTAGACAGTGTGAAAGTGGATGACAAACAGTTGATGCTGACTAAAGGCACCACAGTGGTGGCACAGGTTGGTAAACGCAAGTTTGCCAAAATCACCTTGGCTTAAGGCAAAGTGTGGGTTGGGTGAGGGCTAGGTGAAGGCTGGTTTGCAGTTAGCCAGACGCGCTTAAGCCACTGATTGATGCAGCATTAAGACAGATAAAAAAGGCCGCAACTGCGGCCTTTTTTTAAAGGGATTTACGCAGGTTAGCGGGAGGAATATTTAGCGACTCGCGGTATTTAGCAATCGTGCGCCGTGCCACCACAATCCCCTGTTGCGCCAAGGTGTCAGTAATCTGATTGTCAGACAACGGCTTTTTCGGGTTTTCTTCAGCCACCATTTGTTTAATCAATGCTCGAATTGCCGTTGCTGAGCATGAGCCGCCCGCATCGGTAGCCACAGAGCTGCCAAAAAAGTATTTCAGCTCATAGACGCCGCGTGGGGTGAGCATATACTTGTGGGTAGTCACGCGTGAAACCGTGCTTTCGTGCAAATCCAATTCTTCGGCAATCTCACGTAACACCAGCGGCCGCATGGCAATATCCCCATGTTCAAAAAAGTTACGCTGCCGGTCTACAATCGCTTGCGATACGCGCAAGATGGTAGAGAAGCGTTGCTGAATGTTTTTAATCATCCATTTGGCTTCTTGCATCTGGCTCTGCAGATATTGCCCTGAGCTTTCGCGGTTACGTTTCAAGATCTCGGCATACATCTGGTTAATCCGCAGTTTGGGAATCACACCGTCGTTAAGCGAGGCGACCCATAGCCCTTTGATTTTTTTCACCACCACATCATGCTGAATAAAGTGGTCATGGCTAAAGCTGGCAAACGCATTGCCCGGCTTGGGGTTTTGTTGTCGAATGAGATGTTGTGCCGCCTTTAAAGTGGCCTCATCGCACCCCAAGGCTTTACGGAGCTTGATAAAGTCTTTATTGGCCAGCAATGGCAGATAGCCTTGTACCAAGGCCACTGCGGTCGCCAGACAAGGCGTTTCAGCGGGCAAATGATGCAATTGCAGCAACAGGCACTCCCGCAAGTCGCGCGCACCCACACCCACTGGATCGAGATTTTGTATCAGTTTCAGCGCCGTTTCGAGCTCTAGCAGCTCGACTTCAAGTTCTAGTGGCAGCGCTTCCACAATGTCTTCTAAAGATTGCTCTAAATAACCATCATCATTGATGCTATCGAGCAGCAATTTGGCCAGACTTAAGTCACGCGGCGATAAGTGCGCCAGCTGAATCTGGTCAAGCAGATGTTCGCGCAGGCTGATATTGCGCGCATCCTGCCGCGTAAAATCGCTGTCGTCATCCTCCAAGTTGTTGCGGCCGCCTTCATCCCAGTTGCTGGTACTGCCAAACTCTTCGTAATCATCCTCAAACTCAGGCGGCGTGAACTCATCGCGCAAGTTGGCAAGTTCACCGTCCTGACCGCTGAGTTCGTCTTGCAACTCTTCGCGCAAGGTTTCCGCCGGGGCGGTGATTTCTTGCTGTGTGGCGCGGTCAAACGGGTTGTCTTCAGTAGAGGCCTCGGCCGCCGCAGTCGCATTTGCCTGTGCTTCGTCAAACTCGTTTTCTTCGCTCTCTGCCATTTCCAGCAAGGGGTTTTCTTGCAAGATGGCCTCTAGCTCTTGATTGAGCTCCAAGGTCGACAGTTGTAACAGGCGGATAGACTGTTGCAATTGTGGCGTCAGGGCCAGATTTTGCGAGATACGAAGTTGCAGATTCTGTTTCATGACGGTTTACAGCCTAAAGTTCTTACCCAGATAGACTTCACGCACCCCTTCGTTCTGGATGATTTCATCCGGCGTGCCCGCCGCAAATACGGCGCCTTCATTCACAATATAGGCGCGGTCGCAAATATCCAGCGTTTCACGTACGTTATGGTCCGTAATCAGGATGCCAATGTTTTGGCTGCTCAGATAGCGGATAATTTTTTGAATTTCAATCACTGCAATGGGGTCAATGCCGGCGAACGGCTCATCGAGCAAAATAAATTTAGGGTCAGTTGCCAGGCAGCGTGCAATTTCAACTCTGCGTCGTTCACCGCCAGACAGACTGACCGCCTGACTGTTGCGTATATGCTGGATATGCAGCTGGTCAAGCAAAGACTCCAACTTTTCTTCTCGCTCGGCATCACTGTAGGGGCGCGTTTCAAGAATGGCCATGATGTTGTCTGTGACCGTCATCTTGCGAAAAATTGAGGCTTCTTGCGGCAGATAGGCTAAGCCCATGCGTGCCCGCTCGTGCATGGGGGCACGACTGACATCCACGCCATTCAATGTAATTTGGCCTTCATCCAACGCCACCAAGCCCACAATCATGTAAAAACTGGTGGTCTTGCCCGCCCCGTTGGGACCCAGCAAGCCGATGACTTCCCCGCTTTTAAGTTCTAAGCTGGTGTTTTTTACGACGGTACGGCCTTGATAGGTTTTTTTCAGCTGACTGACGTGCAGCTGGTTTAAGCCAGTGGGCTCGGAGGTAACAAGGGGATCTGTCATGCGCCTTACTCTTTAGCCGGCGCCTCTGCGGGCGCGGGGTCTACCTTCATTTGTAACGACCGGTTCATGCGCAGACCTTGCTGTGCAGTGGGTTTGTTGTCAATCACCGGTGGGGTGGTTTTGTTTTTGGGTTGTATGGTGGCTTTGACTCGGCTGCCTGCGGTGCCGTTCGGGTTGGCTTTGGTGCCGCCAATCACCTCGGCATATTCTGCATTGGCGTCATAGCTGATGTAATCGCCAGTCACGATATCTTCACCACGCTTGACCCAAGCATTGGTATACAGTTGCACTTTGTCCATGCGTGCGTTGTATTCAATACGCTGGCCGCTGCCCTGCATCCATTCATTTTTGCCAGTACGTTTTTGCTTAAAGGTCGTTGGATTGCCAGTACAGGTGCTGTGCTGAAAGCCATCCTGATCTTCACGCACAATCATTTTGTCTGCTTTAATCTGCAAAGTGCCCTGATTTAAGATGACATTGCCGGTATAGATACTGATTTTTTTGGCGTCGTTCACCGTGACCGTGTCGGCCTCCAGTTCAATAGGCTGGTCACGGTCTGACTCTTCAGCCAAGGTTGGGCCCATCCACATGAGCAGGGTGCAGGTCATGCACAGGGTCAACCAGAATGAATTGTTTACATTCAACGCTCTATCTCCAGTATCAACGCCGTTTGACGACGTTTTGTTTTGCCGTGGCCGGGCGACTTGCGCGGGCAACGGGGGGTTGGGCACGCTCGTAATGCACATGCACGCGGTTAAAGAGGTCTACCGTGCTGGCTTTGTTGTCAAAGCGCAAGCCTGTTGCAGTAATCACGGTGGCAGGTTTCTGCCGAATCGTCACCGGCAGATTTGTGTGGGCAATATCCTTGTTAGGCTCTAGCCATAGGCGCTCGGTTTGTAGTTGCATTTCGCCTTTTGTTGCCGTGCCTTGGCGCGTCACTTTTACCTTTTGGCTGAATTCAACCACATCCCCGCCAGGCAAGATTTTGCCACGTTGCCCCATAATCTGCGTGTAGGGTTTATCAACGCCAAACTGTGTAAAGCGTGGCCGCAATAACTCGGTAGTATCTTGCGCCGGAAAATGTCGCATCTCCGCAGCGGCCAGGACATACTTGGTTTCGCCTTGGGCATTGGTGCGTGTGCTGACAAAGTGATACAACATATAGTCTGGGGCATGGCCACTCAGTCTACGCAGGCGCAAGCCTTCTTCTTGTACGTTTTGATTAATCCAAAAAGTGAGCAACGACAGCAGCAGCAATAAGCCTATCGGTAATAATATTGGATATTTATTCATGCGGTTGCTACGCTCGTTCTGCCCAAAACCACATCAGCTAGACGACTTTGGCTTTAATCAAGTCGTGCATATTAAACGCGCCCACCAGTTGTTGCTGGTCGTTGACAGCCAAAAACCCGTTGATTTTATGCGTTTCCATTAAGGTCACTGCATCTACTGCCAGTTGCTGACTATTCAGCAATCGCGGCTGGCGGTTCATCACACGGCTGATGGCGGCCTCTGGTCGCGTCTCACCTTGCATAAAGAGGCGCCGCAAATCTCCATCGGTAAAAATACCAATCGGATGCTGGTTGGCATCGACAATCGCTGTAAAGCCCATGCCCTTGCTTGAAATCTGCGCGATGGCTTGCTGTACCGTCGCCTCTGCGGGGATGCTAGGCAAGGCATCGCCGGTACGCATCACATCTTTGACCCGCACTAACAGTCTGCGCCCCAAACTACCGCCGGGATGTGAGCGGGCAAAATCTTCGGCGGTAAATTCACGCAGATCGAGCACACACAAGGCCAGTGCATCACCCAGTGCCAGGGCAGCGGTGGTGCTGGCCGTGGGCGCTAAGCCCAACGGGCAGGCTTCATGGCTCACCGCGGCACTCAAATGCACTTCAGACTCGCGCGACAAAGTAGACTCCGTGCTGCCGGTAATGCTTAAAATGCGCGCCCCTATGCGGCGAATGGCGGGCAGAATATTAATAATTTCGTCGCTCTCACCAGAGTTGGATAACGCGATGACCACGTCTTCGGCGGTGATCATGCCCAGGTCACCGTGGCTGGCTTCTGCCGGATGCATAAAAAATGCGGGTGTGCCCGTGCTGGCCAAAGTGGCAGCAATTTTGCCCCCGATGTGTCCAGACTTACCCATGCCAGTCACGACCACTCTGCCGCGACAATGCAGCAGCAAATACACGGCTTGCGCAAATGCCTCACCGATGCGGTCAGCCAGTTGGCGGATTTCGTCAGCCTCGTGCAGCAAAATGCCGCGCGCACGCGAGACAATCTCTGACTGAGGGTCGGCGAAAACACCGTTTTTAGCGATATTCATAGCGGCTTAGTATAACAAGGCAAAGTCAGTGCAATAAAGCAAAACACCGAATATTTGCGCTTTTTTTGTAAGTGGGCACAATTTTTGCATAAATTTAACTTTTATGGCACGATACATCAGGCTGTCACACTCAGTGGCTAGCCTATTTGCCTATGTAATACTCAACAAATAACAACGATTTTCCGCCTGTCATGTGTCGCTACAACCGCGAACACGACAGTGCATTAAAACACTTCGCGCTGGTTAAAATTTTGCATGTTTGATTCCCTGATACATTTACTTTTGTTGCTCACCAGTTCGGTGTTCGCCGTTGGCCTGTTCCGCATTTTTGGCTTACCCGCCATGCTGGCCTACTTTATGATAGGCATCGTGTTGGGGCCGCATGCCTTAGGCCTGTTGCAAGATGAAGAGTCTAGCCGTCAGATTGCCGAGTTTGGCATTGTTTTTCTGATGTTTAGTATTGGTCTGGAATTCAGCCTGCCCAAGCTGTATGCCATGCGTAAAACCCTCTTCGGTCTAGGCGGTGGTCAAGTGATACTGACCCTGCTGGCCAGCCTCTTACTGGGACAATTGGCAGGGTTGAGTTTGTCCACGGCGTTTATTATCGGCGCGGCACTGACCATGTCCTCTACCGCCATCGTGTCCAAAATCCTGATGGAACGGGTAGATCTCAACTCGCGTCATGGCCGCCTCAGTATAGGCGTGTTGCTGTTTCAAGATTTGGCCGTGATTCCCATTTTGGTGCTGATTCAAACCTTGGGTTCACACAGCGATAACTGGCTTGATGTGATCGGCCTGACCCTATTTAAATCTTCCATTTTGCTGTTTTTACTGTTTAAGTTTGGTAAAAACGTGCTCAATTTCTGGTTTGAACTGGTCGCCAAGCAACGTTCGCGCGAGCTGTTTGTGCTGAATGTCTTGATGGTGACAATGTTGATGGCCGCCGCGACTAATTTTGTCGGCCTTTCATATGCATTGGGCGCTTTTGTCGCTGGGATGCTGATTTCTGAAACCAAATACCGTTATCAGGTTGAATCTGATATTGCGCCCTTTCGCGATATCTTGCTGGGCTTATTCTTTATTAGTGTCGGCATGTTGCTCAATGTGTCAGTGTTGTTTGACCATGTGCTGCTGGTCATTGCGCTGTTGGCGCTGTTTCTGCTGTTTAAAATCGGCTTGATTGCCTTACTCACCAAGTTTTATGG
>JAIXZQ010000365.1 GCA_027489475.1 Methylophilus sp. | reverse complement strand
GCTCATGGATTTCACGCACCACAGCCGGCCGCGTCGCGCCAATGCGCTTACTGACTTGGGCATTTGTCTGGATGCTGGCGATTGCAGGCTTAAATATTGCGTTGCATGGCTGGGCAGGCGCGCAGATGCATGACACTTGGTGGCTCGCTATTGTACCGATTGCCCTGTTTAATGTTGGTATGGCCACTGCCATGCCTGTGCTGTCGATTGCTGCGCTGGATTGTTATCCCAAAGTGCGTGGCACGGCAGCCTCCGCACAAGCATTTATGCAGATGCTGTGTTCTAGTCTGTGTTCTGCCGTGGTGGTCCCATGGGTGTGGCATTCCACCTTGGCATTGGCCACCGCCATGCTCAGTCTCGTCTCTTGTAGCGCCTTATTGGCACTGGTAAGGCCACGGCCGTCGTCCCACAACGCGCGTTAACCCTCTCATCAATAAGTCACGGCCAACACCTCATCTGATAAATTGTCGGCGTTTTGCCAGTTTGATTACGCAATTGCTTGCTAAAAGCTTGTTCTACACTAAACCTGTGATTCCTTGTCGGGCGACAATGGATGAAAGAGAGAAAACAGGAGTACATCATGGCAATGACCAGAGAAGAAGAGGCGCAAAAAGCCTATGTCAAGCTGCTGACCGGGCAGGGGGTGAGCCAACGTGTGTTGGTACAGCGTGAATTTATTATCATTCGTTTAAGCGCGTTTTTAAAAGATATTCCATGTGACGGCACCCATTATCGCCAAGCTGTGGACCGTTTTATTGGCAGCATAGACGCGGCTGAAATCCCGACGGTACTGCCGGTGATCCGCGAGTTTTTCTCATTTTGGTTAGGCGATATCAAAGCGATTGCCGCCATGAGTCAGGCCAAAGTCTTCCACGGTTCTCCCGCCACACCGACACTGACACAAGACGAACTGTTTAAGCAGTGGTACGAACTCGACAAAACGCCGTTACAAGCCCAAGAACAGCAGATTTTCGACGCGTTTGCAGCGGCGGCTTCAACGCAGCACACTGATGAAAATACGTTGAAAGAACGCCTGCGTATGGCGAAGTTTTTGCTGGTCTCACTGCGCCCTGTTTCATACAAACAGTCTTACAGCTATCGACAAACCGTGGATAGAAACTTGCCATTGTTTACCGCCATCGGTATTCAGCATGCCTTTTTAAGTCTATCGCGTGAATTTTATGCATTCTGGCGTGGCGAGAGTGTCAATATGCCGACGGATAAAGTGCATCTATTACGACCAAGAGACTTTGCGATTGCTGCTTAATCTGTAGCCTTACTGTGAATAACAAAACGCCAGCAGGACGCTGGCGTTTTTTATTGGGCAATGCATAGAACCGTTTTATGGTGTGATATTAGCGTTGCCGAAGTTTTTGCAAAATCAGTGCCGACAGCTCTTCAATCGAACGGCTGGTGGAATCTGCCCAAGGAATGCCCGCTCTGCGCATCATGCCTTCGGCAATCTCTATCTCTTTACGGCAATTGTCTAACGAGGCATAAAAGCTATCTGGGCGACGTTCACTGCGCACAGAGTGCAAGCGCTCGGGTTTAATGGTTAAGCCAAAAATCTTGTCGAGGTTTTTTTGCAAGGCTGCGGGCAGGGCGCCGCGTTCAAAATCCTCAGGAATCAGCGGATAATTGGCCGCCTTAATGCCAAACTGCATGGCGAGATAGATGCTGGTAGGGGTTTTACCGCAGCGCGATACGCCAATCAGAATCACATCGGCCTCATCCAGACCAGAGTTGGTCATGCCATCATCATGATTTAACGTAAAGTTAATGGCTTCCATCCGCTCAAGATAGCTTTGGCCTTTGACACTATAAGCGATACTGGCGCCGGTTAAAGGCTCTTGGTTGAGCTCTGAGCCAAGGGGATAAATAAAGCGGTGGAATAAATCAATAAAGTAGGCGTTGGCCTGCTTTAAATGGTTGCGATGCTCACCATTGCCAATCGACATAATGACGATGGGGCGAATACCATCTTCTTCGGCCACTTTTTGAATATGCTCAAAGGCCGCTTGTACTTTTTCGTCATTGTCAGTAAACGGCAGACGGGTGGTGGTAAATTGCGTGTTAGGAAAATGTTCCAGCAGCTTGCTTAAGGCCCCGGCAGTCATCCCCGTACCATCAGAAATAATAAATACAGAACGGTGATGCATATCAGGGCCTCAAAAAGCGCGTTACTTTTGCGTCAGACGCTGCCAAGTGGCCACGACAGTATCTGGGTTGAGTGACACAGACTGGATCCCTTCAGCCACCAGCCATTCGGCAAAATCTTCATGGTCAGACGGGCCTTGACCACAAATACCCACATATTTGCCTAGACGGTTGCAAGTGTTGATGGCCATTTTTAGCAACACTTTAACGGCATCATTACGCTCATCAAAACCATCGGCCAAAATACCGGAGTCGCGGTCCATACCCAAGGTTAATTGGGTCAAGTCGTTAGAGCCGATAGAGAAGCCATCAAAATATTCCAAGAATTGCTCGGCCAACAGCGCATTGGCAGGAATCTCGCACATCATGATCAGGCGTAAACCGTTTTCACCGCGTTTGAGGCCGTTAGCCGCCATAATCTCGGTCACGGCGCGGGCTTCGTCCAACGTCCGCACAAAGGGAATCATCAACTCAACATTGGTCAAGCCCATTTCATCACGCACTTTTTTCATGGCCTGACATTCCATGGCAAAGCACTCTTTGAAGTCTTCGGCCATATAACGTGCGGCACCACGGAAACCAATCATTGGGTTCTCTTCGTCTGGCTCGTAAATCTCACCACCAACCAGTTTTTTGTATTCGTTAGACTTGAAGTCAGACGTGCGCACAATCACGGGTTTTGGATAGAACGCTGCGGCAATGGTCGCCACGCCTTCTGCCACTTTGTCGATGTAGAACTGTTTGGGGTTGGCATAGCCACGCGCACGGTTTTTAATCGTCGCCTGAATGGCTGCAGGCATGGCATCGACATTCAAAATAGCCTTAGGATGGATGCCAACCATGTTATTGATGACAAACTCCAGACGGGCCAAACCAACCCCGTCAT
>JAIXZQ010000044.1 GCA_027489475.1 Methylophilus sp. | reverse complement strand
CCAGAACGCTTTGCCAACTTTGAGCAATGCATACAGCAGATTCCTCAAGTGCTGGAATGTCTGCTGATTACCGGTCAGCAATCTGATTATCAACTCAAGGTGGTGGTCAAGGATATGGAGGATTACCAGCATTTACTGCTGCATCAAATCACCAAAATTGAAGGGGTGACTGGGGTACATACCAGCTTTGTACTACGCAATGTGGTGCCACGCGCGCGGGTGCCGGTGGATTAAACCCGTGACACGGTGAAACAACCCTAGGCACAAAATAAACAAGCCATGCATTGCATGGCTTGTTTCATTCATCTGCACCGCGCTCAGGCATTGTCATTATCGCCTCACGCTTGAAAGGCGCTCAGCTAGACTCCGCCACAAGCACTTTTGCGCACATTATGCCTGCTGCTTAGCATCCTGCGTTTTGTAGTATTCACGTACTGGGGTCATATCAAAGTCGCGCGCCCATTTAATGATTTCTTCCAGCGCGGGCGCACCAATCTCACCCACTTGGGCATGAATGCCAGCGCGCTCACGTATCACCAACAAGCCAGGAATCTGTTTCACTTCAAAATATTCAGAAATCTCAGGGTCGGTTTCAGTATTCACCAAGCCAAAGACGATATCTGGATGTTTAGCAGCTGCCGCCTCAAAGGTTGGCGTAAAAGCGACACAGGGATCACACCACGGTGCCCAGAAATCCACGATCACAAAGGGATGTGCTTCGATGGTTTGTTTAAAGTTTTCCTTGGTCAGCGTGACGACTGCCATATGATCTCCAATCCGTATGTGTTTCATGGGTTTGCGCAACATGCCCAAACCTGCGATTTGCTGCGGTGTTAGTCAGCCGCCAGCGCAATAAGTGCGCCATTTTAACAGAGCTTTTTTAGCGCATGACAGCGATTGCTTAAAAAGGCCCGATTAAACGACAGGCTGTGACCATACGCCGTTAAAAAATAACTCATTCAATGGCTTGCGACTGCGCGCGGCTGTTTCACGCGTCAAGGCCTCGCCAGTCAAGCTCTCTACCGGCGCTGGGACACCAACAGCAACCATGGCCAAAATTTGATAGCGCTCGGGCACTTTAAACGTGGCTCTGGCTTTGTCGGCATCAAAGCCACCCATTTGATGGGCCATTAAGCCCAGCGCAGCGGCTTGTAAACACAGGTTTTCGGTAGCGGCACCGGTGTCATAAGCGGCCCATTTATTGGGTTTATCGTTATGACCAAACAAGGTGTCCGCACAAATCAACAACAACACTGGGGCATTGACCGCCCAGCCTTGATTACCTGGCACCAGACAGTCAAACGCAGCTTGCCAAGCTTGCAGATGATCTGCCTTGTTGCACACCACAAAGCGCCACGGCTGATCACCAAAGCAAGACGGCGCCCAGCGCGCGGCTTCAAGCAGGCTAATCACTTGCGCTTGGCTCACTGCTTGGCTGGCATCGTAAGCGCGTCCACTCCAGCGATTGGCAATCAATTCATGTATGGCTTGTTGTGTCTGGGCAGGTTTTTGCATGGGGATTCCTTAGAAGAGTAATGAGACGTCTGTAAAAATGCGGCAGATGTACTGCGGGTTATGCGCTGTTCAATTGTTTTTTGAGCTGATACAGGTATTCTAACGCTTGCTTAGGCGTTAAATCATCGGGCTGCAAGCGCTCTAGGGTTGCGACCACAGGATGCTGTGGCGGTTCCTCTGCGAGGACCGCACTGGCAAACAAGTCGTGCTGCGGTGTGGCGGTGACGCTTTGTTGTTCGAGTTGTTGCAACTTGCGTTTGGCGGACTGCACCACCGATCTTGGAATCCCGGCCAGTTGTGCCACTTGAATGCCATAACTCATGGTAGCAGCGCCCTCTTCAACCTTGTGTAAAAACACAATACCCTGCCCATGCTCTACCGCATCAAGATGCACATTCGCCGCTTGCTTGGCTTCATCGACAATACGCGTTAATTCAAAGTAATGCGTTGCAAACAGGGTTAAGGCACGGTTTTTTTCGAGCAATTCTTTGGCCACTGCCCACGCCAGACTTAAGCCGTCAAACGTGCTGGTGCCGCGGCCAATTTCATCCAACAACACCAAACTGCGCGCTGTGGCATTGTGAAGAATATTTGCCGTTTCAGTCATTTCGACCATAAAGGTCGAGCGTCCACCCGCCAGATCATCCGAGGCGCCGATACGGGTAAAAATCCGGTCTACCTCGCCAATCTCGGCCTGCTGGGCGGGCACAAAACAGCCGCAATACGCCAGCAAAACAATCAGCGCCGTTTGCCGCATAAAGGTGGATTTACCGCCCATATTGGGGCCAGTAATCAATAACAATTGCCGATAAGGTGTGAGCAACACGTCATTGGCCACATAGGGCTGGGCGATGCTCTCCACCACCGGGTGACGCCCATGCTGAATGGCGATGCCAATGTCTGCCTTAAATTGCGGCTGCACATAGTGCAATGCACTGGCACGCTCGGCAAAACAGGCCAGCACATCTAGACTGGCCACAGCACTGGCAATCTGCTGCAACGGCAGAATATGCGGCAATAAGGCGTCTAGCACTTGCTCATACAGCCATTTTTCGCGTGCCAACGCACGCTCGTTGGCACTCAGCACCTTGTCTTCAAAGGCTTTGAGTTCGGGGGTGATAAAGCGCTCGACGTTTTTCAGTGTTTGTCGCCGGCGATATTCTGCCGGCGCACTCTCGGCTTGTGCACGGCTGATTTCAATATAAAAGCCATGCACACTGTTGTATTCCACCTTCAGGTTGGTCAGGCCAGTGCGGGCTTTTTCTGCCGCCTCAAATTGCAACAAAAAATCGCCATGGTCGGTTTGTATGGCACGTAATTCGTCGAGCTCGGCGTCATACCCAGTGGCAATCACCCCGCCTTCACGCAGCACCGCCGAGGGCTCAGGCTGTATCGCTTGCTGTAACAGACTGAGCACTGCATGTGGCACCTGCACGTCTGCCAGCAAGCTTTGTAATAAGGTGGCCGACGGACTGGGCAATACGGCGGCGAGTGCGGGTAATTGCTGCACGCTGTCGCGCAAGCCAGACAAATCACGTGGCCGCGCCGACTTAAGCGCCACACGGGCGGTCATGCGTTCTATGTCACCAATCAGCCCCAAGGCCTGTTGCAGAGGGGCGGCCTGATGTTGGGTCAGCAACTCGGCTACGGCCAGATGGCGTTGCAACACCGCTTGCTGGTCGCGTAAGGGGTGATGCAGCCAGACCCTTAACAAGCGCGCGCCCATGGCGGTGCGGGTGGTATTTAATAAGGCATAAAGCGTAGGACTGGCCTCGCCTCGCAAGGTAACGTCAATTTCGAGATTGCGTCGGGTGGTGGCATCCAGTTGCAGATATTGACCGCTGTGTTCAACCTGACAGGTGGCAATATGGGGCAAGGCCGTGCGTTGCGTGTGTTTGACGTATTCAAGCAGGGCCCCTGCCGCCATCACGGCATGTGGCATCTCGTCGCAACCAAAGCCCGCCAAATCATAGGTGCTAAATTGCTGGGTCAGGCTACGTTGTGCGGATTGCAGGTCAAACTGCCAAGGCGCCAGCCGCTTTTTGGCACAGCGATAGGCTAGCAGCGCCGGATGCGCATCGTCTTCAGCTAGAATCAGCTCTGCAGGTTGGATACGCTCCAGTTCTTGGGCGAGCTGTCCTGGTGCGATTTCACTCAGCACAAAGCTGCCTGCCGTCAGATTTAGGCGTGCCAACCCGATAATGCCCTCGCCGGATGCCACGCACAACAACACATTGTCTCTGGTTTCATCCAGCAAGGCGGCATCGGTCAGCGTGCCCGGGGTCAAAATACGGGTAACTTCACGCGCCACCGGCCCTTTGCTGGTGGCAGGGTCACCCACCTGCTCACAAATGGCAACAGCTTCGCCCATCTTGGCGAGTTTTGCCAGATATTGTTCCGCCGCATGGTAGGGCACGCCAGCCATTTTAATCGGCTCCCCATTACTGGCACCACGCCGCGTCAGGGTAATGCCGAGCAAGCGTGCCGCTTTTTCAGCATCCTCAAAAAACAGTTCGTAAAAGTCGCCCATGCGATAAAACAACAGCATGTCTGGATACTGTGCTTTAAGCGTCAAATACTGACGCATCATGGGGGTGTGCTGTTCAAAAGACATGCAAAGCGGGCTTATTCATGGAGTGTAATGAGGGCGAAAATCGCTGCAGGCATCTTACCGCAAAACCCTGTCTTCTGGACAGGGTTCAACTGGGGTGCAGCTGGGCTGCAAGCCAGCCCCCATGGGCACTGTGCAAGCTACAAGCAGCCCAGCTCTTAGCTTAGCGAGGACCGCCAAAGCGAGAAGATTGATAGATTGACACGAAATG
>JAIXZQ010000056.1 GCA_027489475.1 Methylophilus sp. | reverse complement strand
TGCGTATCTTGGCTTTGAATATAGGGCTGCCACAACATAGGCTTAGCTGCCCACAACGCACGCAACCAACTGTCTTCACCACGCACTATATTAAAGTCACACAGCGCCAACACTTGGTCATACAGCGGTTGTGAGACAAACGGCAGCACCTGCACGCTGAGGTGGTCCTGCTGATAGTGCTGCCCGGCAGTCAGCGTGGGCAGCCCGGTGGCCGCCGCCAGCCCAGGCATCACCATTTGCGGCACCAGTAATCGTACCGGCTTAGGGGTAGCGAGCAGGCTGTGCCAGAAAGCATGCAGCGGCGCTTGCGCATAACAGAACAAAGAGACTGTGACCTGCTCTGAGGCCTCCGTCAGACCAAGGCCCTCAAGGGCTGACCGCGCGGCATGGTCTATGCGAGGCATGGTCTTCTCACGCAGCAAGCCGCCCGTATGCGCGTCAAAGCCTGGATAAAAGAAATGCCGAACCAGCCCATTGGCTTGCGGTGACGGTCGGCCATGAAAGTCAGCCACCCAGGCTTCGGCAGACAAATAGTCGAGGTTAATCCAGCAACAAGGCTGGGTAAGCATGGCTTGTTGGACGGCAGCAGGCACCCCACAGCCAAACGTTTCAATCACCGCCTGCGGCAGTGGCGTTTGTATTAAATAGTCCTGCAGGCAGTCTGACTCGCGGTCTGCTTGCCAATGCCAAACTTGAATCCGTAAATGCCCGGTTCCGGCAAAGGTCTGTGCCAAGGCGATGTCATCCACCCAAAGATCTATGTGCAAGCCAAACTCATCCGCCAATTGACGGGCGAGACGCCAACAGACGCCAATGTCGCCTAAGTTATCCACCACTTTGCAAAAAATGGCGCAGCGGCGCAAGGCTGAGTGTGGCTGAGAACATGGGGGTGCAGCAAAATCAGTCATTGGAAGTGTTTATTGAGGGTGGTCATTACGGCTACGAGCGACAAGAGATTATACGCATAAGCGCTCACAATCTTCGCATCAGCGAAGCCTGTCTCAGGCTGACAAAGACATACGGCGTCATGCGTAATGGCCAATAAAGACGCCGACACACCGGCCAACTGGCCGGTATGTCGGTGTGCGGGTTACAGCAATAACGGTGCAACAAAGGCAAAAAAGCTGCCAATCAGATACAAGCCTAACGACACCAGATAGACCCAATGACTCTGGCGACGTACACGCTGACACTGCATGGCCAATTGTGGATCAGCTGGGCAAGGCAAACGGCGGGCGCGCCATTGCAGCGCCCCCGCCAGTAGCAACATGGCCCCGGCGAGCCCAAACACCAGTGGCTTGTGCTCACTGATCCAAATCAGCTGCGGAAATTGACTGATTAAGCTGGTCAGGGTCGCGACCGAGCCCAAGGCCACCAAAGTGGCAGGTAAAGCGCAACAAATCAATGTCGAGCCGCTGGTAAACAGCGAAAACAGGCTCAGTCGCCGACTCGTATGCAACGGGTCAAGCTGGGTGGCCATCATTTGCCCCCTGCCTGTTTAGCTAATTCGGCCTGAATACTGGTCACCGTCTGATTCACGCGCTCTAATTTGGCGACGCTGTAGCCTGCATCTTGTATGACTTTGCTAAACGCTTCATTGCTCACATCTTCGCCCTCTTTAAGCTGCAAGGCCACCACCCGACTTTTCAAATCAACAAAGGCGGCTTGTTTTTGCGGTAACGCATTGAGTTTTTTCTCGATGCCTTTGGCACAAAATGCACACACCATGCCGTTGACTTCGGCTTTAATGGTGGTCACCGCAAAAGCGGCAGGGGTCAAGCTAGTCAGCAATAAGGTCAATAATAGTTTTTTCATGAGAGATATCCTTTAATTAAATTAGTTAAAACACAAACATGGCATTCAAGCGCGGCGCAAAGCCCTCGCCCTGCCATGGGTTGGTAATGCCAAATTCCAAAAAGTAGTTTTTGTTAATCAGTCGCAAGGCTGGGGTGACTTGCAGCGAGGGCGTGTTGTTGCGCATGGTTTTCGCTTCAATCACAAACCACGGCTGCGTGTCGTTAAAGCCGGTTTCATAAAACGAAAACCCAGCCTGAACTGCGGCGGTGTCATAGTTCATCCCGGGGGCACGAATCAACCGCGCTTTGGCCAGCAGATACAAGCGGGTGGATTCCATGTCCACTTGCAGGCTGGGCGTGTAGGCAAAGCCGTCAAACTGGCCACGCGCCTCGCCGACACTGCCGTTTAACCAGACATTCGCTTGTGCCGCTGGCAGGTTCCAGCGCTTAATCAACCCAGTATAGTTGATGCCAGAAATGGTGGTCGGCTGCTCGCCCTTGCCAGACATGCGCATCTGCTCAACGCCGATGGCATGTCCAACGCTGGGTGAATAATTCAGCATCCACTCTTGGTTATAGCGACCGATTTCGGTCATCAGCATGGCGCTATCTTCAAACCCCATTAACGCTGCCGCCTGTGCAGGCGCGCGTAACAGGAAGAATACCGCCATGACAAGTGCAATACGACATTGCGGGGTCATAAGGCCTCCTTAAGCACAAATTACATTCATTGCAGACGCAATGAGGCTGTCAGGTTAGGCAGGTATGGGAGGCTTAATCGCGGGAGGAAAACTCAAAGAATGCACGGGATCGTGCACATAGGTCGGTGCGGCAAAGCTTTGCGCATTGGCGTGTATCAAAGGAAACGCATGGCCTGCTGCCATGCCCGCACTCATCAAACAAAAACCACACACTGTGCAAGTGTGATGCGCAGTCTTGTCAGCACTGTGTTTGAGCGGTTGTTCTTGTGCAGCATGATGACAAGGCATGGCTGCATGGTCATCAGCCTGCAGTTGCGTCATTTGAACCTGTGCGGCAGAAGCATCAGCAAAGGCTTGTGACACCGTCATCTGCAATAGCATGCTTTGCGCGGCCATGACAAAGCAGGGCAACCAAGCAATCAAAAAAATGCAGAGACGTTTACGCATACTTTTATGATAGGGGCATGGAACGCAAAGTTCAAGGCCGATAACCGCTTTTTAAATGGGGGTTATACATAGCGGATGTCGATAATTTCGTACTCCATCAGTGCGCCAGGCGTTTCTACCCGCACGGTATCGCCCAATTGCTTGCCAAGCAAAGCTCTTGCCATCGGCGAGACCCATGAAATGTACCCTTGTGCTGGGTCTAGTTCATCTTGGCCTACGATACGTACCGTGCGCTCGCTGTCGTCACTCAAATTAAACAAGGTCACCCAGGCGCCAAAAAATACTTTTTCTGACTGGGTTTGGGTTTGGCTATATACAATCTCCGCGGCTTCCATGCGCTTGGTCAAAAAGCGAATCCGTGCATCAATCTGCCGCAGACGTTTTTTGCCATAAATATAGTCGCCATTTTCACTGCGGTCGCCGTTGCCTGCCGCCCAACTCACCACCCTAACCACCTCAGGTCTATCCACCTTAATCAAATACTGAAACTCTTTTTCCAGCGCGGCATAGCCTTCAGGCGTAATGTAATTCTTGCTCTCAGCCATCAGTCCTCTTTAACTTCCTCAACCGCCTGCACAAAATACCCTGTTTCGCCAAAACACTGCGAGGGCACGCCTTTATGCTCTTGATACTGCAACCGTACACGGGCCCCAGCCAGCGCATTGATGCGAGGCACCACCGCGACATCACGCACGGTAAAATAAAATTTTTCCGCCTGCGTACCCGGCACGGTTACCAGCACCAACTCGCCTTCCCAAGTTTTGCATAGCCAGCCTTTGTAAGAAAGCTTTTGCACATAGCCAATGCGCTCGCCAGCAGAATACACCCAGGTTAAGCTGGCCCAGCTGTATAAGGCAAATAAGGCTAGGGGCACACAGAGCCATAGCAGGCCTTTGAACCATCGTTTCATTTTTCTCTCCACCACACCTCTCAAAGACCGTTCACCTTAGCGCTGAGATGCACAGCGCGAACGGTTAACATGCATTCAAGCATATCATGGCACAGCCATGGCTGGCATCTCCCCGCACACAGGCAACAAACTCTTATAGAATAGCGCAGGTAGGGCATGTCCTGACCTTTCAAATTTTGCTATCACCCACACGCCGGTTCACCCCTGATGACACTGATGTCTAACAACACGCACCCGCCAACCCTTGCAGCCGAAGCATTAGCGGGCAGCACCGTGCTGTGTGCCTCGGCACGCCTAGCGCATGGGTTGCGGCAGTCGCTGATCGCGCGCTTTGCCGGCCCTGAGACGCCGTGGCAACCGCCGCAAATTCATCCGTTGCAAGATTGGTTATTGCAGTTGACTGAACAAGCGATTCTCAGTGGGCAGATTGCGGTGGAGGACGCGCCTGCAGGCATGCTCAGCCAGACGCAAGAGGCTTTGTTGTGGGAGCAAGCCATACAACATTGCATGCGGCAATTTCCGCAACTCGCCTTACTCAACACGCAAGGACTGGCCAGCGCGGCCATGGAGGCTAACCGCTACCTGATTGAGTGGGATATCAGTCTGGACATGACAGCGGCCAGTGAAGAAACGCGTCAATTTATGCGCTGGCGCCAGCAGTTTCAGACCCTGTGCCGCGAAAGTGGACAACTGGAAGCCGTGCGCTATCAGGCCTGGCAGTTGAGTCTGTTGCAACAGGGCAGGCTGTCACTGCCGCCGCAGATTGTGCTGGCTGGGTTTGACCGTATTCAGCCCCATTTGCAACGGCTTATCCATCAATTGCAGGCACGCGGAACGGCAGTGTATCGACTGGCCAATGAAACGGTGGCCCACACGCTGTCACGGCAAGCGTATGCTGACAACCATGCAGAAATGCGTGCCGCAGTGCATTGGGCGCAACAGTGGCTGCAACGCGTCCCCAGCGCCAAACTGGCGATTGTGGTGCCAGAACTAGATACGCAACGCGACACCCTCGCGCAGTTGCTGGATGATACGTTTCATCCACAGTCGCTGCATCCCGCCCACAGTGAGATGCCGCGCTGTTACGAATTTTCGCTGGGGTTGCCGTTGCACCGCTGGCCTGTGGTCAATAGCGCCCTCACCTTGTTACAACTGGCCACACACACCGGCCCGATTGCGCAGCCCAACTTGTCACGTCTGCTCGGCGACGTGTATTGGTCACAGGCCTTGACTGAGGCCGATGCGCGCGCTGCACTGGATGCCGAAATGCGACGCATGCTGTCTTTGCAAATCCAATTAAACAGTTTGCTTAAGCTGGTGGTGCGACAACAACAAGAGGACGCGCCTATCATCAGCCCTGCCCTGTTGGCCGACCTCAGTATGTTAGTCACGCTGCCACGGCAATGGCCAAGCAAGCAAGCGCCCTCGGCATGGGCAGAGCGCTTTGCCAGCCTACTTGAGGCCACCCATTGGCCGGGAGAACGCAGCCTGTCTAGCCATGAATATCAGTGCCAGCAGGCTTGGCAGCAGGTGCTCACCACCTTGGCTAGCCTAGACCCATGGTGCGGACACATTTCGGCAGCATCGGCAGTTCAACGCTTACGTCAACTGTGTCAGGCGCACATCTTTCAGCCACAAACCGTGGTGAGCCCCAGCATTACCGTCATGGGTCTGCTCGAAGCCAGCGCACAGCCACTGGATGGGTTGTGGGTGATGGGCATGAATGATCACTTATGGCCGCCGCTGGCACGCACCAATGCATTGATCCCCGCCGATGTGCAACGTAGTGCAGAAACACCTAATGCCAGCAGTGGCGTGCAACTGGCCTTTGCCCAGGCAATTGATGCGCGCTTACGCAGCGCGGCCGGTGAAGTCATTTTTTCTTACGCCCGCATGGAAGGCGACCGCCAATTGCGCATGAGCCCACTCATTGCCGAGTTGCCTGAAACCGCAGCCCTGCCCGGTGTTGCGACGTTGGCAGAAACCTTAGCCAATCAGGGCCCACTGTCGCAACCACAGAGCGCTCACCCTACAGTCGCCGTACATTCCACTGCTTGGCAATGGTTAGACGACCATCAGGCGCCGCAGGTGGCCGAAGGCGAACATATCAGCGGCGGCACTGGGCTATTAAAAGCGCAAACGATTTGTCCTGCTTGGGCGTTTTATCAATATCGTCTCAAAGCCTATGCGCTAAAACAACCGCATAACGGGCTCGATGCCATGCAACGTGGCGATTTGCTACACCATCTGCTGGCGGCATTTTGGCGACAAGTTGATAGGGACACTTGGGCGCAATTAACCCCCAATAACCTGCAAGCGACCTTGGCGTCGCTCGCGGCAAACACCATGACGCAGTTTAACCAACAGTTTGCCCAACCGTTTTCACCGGTATTTTGTCAGCTTGAGGCCGAGCGGCTAACCAAGCTGGCCCTCACCTGGCTGATTGAAGTGGAGCGGCAGCGTGAACAGCCGTTTAGCGTTTCTTTGATTGAGCAGTCCTTCACACCCTTGATTGAGGGCATACAAATCAAGCTCATCATAGACCGTGTAGATACCTTGGCGGATGGTCGACGAGTGGTCATCGATTACAAAACCGGCAGTGTGCCCGATTATAAAAATTGGGCGACCACGCAATTAACCGAGCCACAATTGCCACTCTATGCCGCCTTTGTGTTGCAAGACGCGGAGATTGCCGCTGTGTGTTTTGCCCATGTGCGGTTGACTGACGCAGGCTTTGTCGGCATCGCCGCCGACGCGGAGGTCTTGCCCGGCGTCAAAGCCTTTAACCAAGGCACGAACCCCGTATTTAACCCGGCTGAATTCGCTGACTGGGCAGATATTCGCCGTCATTGGCAGCAACAGCTGACCCGCACTGCGCTGGCTCTCAAGGCGGGCGACGCGGCTGTGGTGTTTGACGATGAAACAGCCCTCACCTATTGCGACGTGCTGCCTCTGCTCAGGTTGCCAGAGCGTCAGCTACAGTTTGAGTACATGAATACATGTAAAATCTCTGCAAATCAAACTAAAACATAGTTTTTTGAAAGTAGCGTCAAGTGAATGCAATTGAAATTGAACAAGCAATAAGTGATTTAGCCGAACAGCCTTTTGATCCAGCTAATTTCCCCTATCTGTTTCTAGAAGCATTCGGAAATAAAGAAACCACAATTAAACGACTCAAAACTGGTAGTGAAAACAAATCAGATTTAGCATTTGGCGTTTTACATCGCAATAATATCCATATTGCTGTATGCAACGCTGGTGAGACTAACATCAATTTAGGGCTGTTACGCGCCAGCCCCGCCACTGAAAAGTTTAAGGCCAAGTTTATCTTAGCCACCGATGGTGTGGATTTTGAAGCAGAAGATCTCACCTCGGGGGAAACACTGGCTTGCCGCTATGCCGACTTCCCTAACCATTTTGGTTTTTTTCTCGCCTTAGCTGGCATTTCTACCGTCAAGCAAATCCGCGAAAGC
>JAIXZQ010000235.1 GCA_027489475.1 Methylophilus sp. | reverse complement strand
GAAGAGATTGCCTGTAAGACCGAGATTGATGAAGAGGTTAAAGCCTTTATCGAGTCGCAAGACATGTTCTTTCTGGCCTCGACTGACCATAGAGGTCGACCCACGGTCAGTTACAAAGGCGGGTTTCCTGGCTTTGTACGCGTGTTAGATGCGCAAACCTTGATGTTCCCGCTGTATAACGGCAATGGCATGCAGCTTTCAGTGGGGAATATGGTGCAAAACGCAGAGGTCGGTTTGCTGTTTATCTCGTTTGAACGGCCGCATCGCATCCGCCTACAAGGCCTGAGCACCGTGTCGGATGACCCCGCGCTGTTGACGCACTATCAAGAGGCTGAATTTGTTGTCAAAGTGCAGTTGTCTGAGTTGTGGCAAAATTGCCCGCGCTATATCCACCGCTATCAACGTGAGCGTCAGTCACGTTACGTGCCCGTGGCAGCCTGCCAAACACCGTTAGCTGAGTGGAAGCGGTTGGAGTTTGTGCAGGATGTGATTTCTGAAGAAGATGCCAAGCGTGCGCGTGAGGCTGGCTTTATTCAGGTTGAAGACTGGGTGGCCAAAATTAAAGCCGGTGCACCAGATGTGTAAATCTCACCGCCGCCTGCCTCATGCACAGCGGTGAAAAACCACTGCTTAGGCATGGGTGGCTGTGCTGAAAATACCGGCGCACCGCCCGACCCTTAGAATTTAAAACGTACCCCGGCGCCTACAGCGTTTACCTGCGTGTAATTGCTGGTGCTAGGGTATCTGTCGCCGGAGAAGTGGTTACGCGTATAAGCCACATAGGTATCCAGCTTTTTATTAAAGCGGTAATCAGCCACCATGGTCCAGGTGTCAATTTTGCCTTCAGAGTTGGTGGAAACTGTGGGCCCATCAATCGCATCAAAGCGGGTCGCATAATAACCCAGTGAGGTGCTCAAGCCAGCCAAGGCGGGCACGCGTTGTGCAAAATCAAAATTCGCGCCCACATAATACACATTGTTATCTTGCTTGAAGCCAGGACGCAAGGCTGAGGTCGCCACCCCGCCAAACACGGTTTGATCAAACACTGTACGGTATTTGATAGAGGGCTCAGAGGAGGGTTTGAGACGGTACCATTCCCAGCCACCCATGACCTTTAAATCGCTGGTGGGGATCCATTTCAAGGTCAGTAAAGTGGCCTCGGTGTTATATAAGCCGACCGAAATGGTATTGTTGGCCAGTGGGTTGCCTGCACCGGCGGTGCCGGCTTTGACCGCATCAGTAAAACGGTCATAAGCAAACTGTACACCAAACACCGGCGTTTCATAGCCGAGTTGCGCGGTGTAGCCATAGCCTTCGGAGGTGCCTGCGGCATTGCCAAACTGATACATGGCTGCATAGTTGATTTTGCCTTGACCCTCAATCTGCACACTGTTGGCGTATTTCACGCTGTTTTTCATGCGTGAGTTTTCAGAGATGCCACCACCACCGCCTATGGTGCCGCTCTCGCCTAGGGGTGAAAAAGTATCGGCCTTGCTGTTGGGGTCATACGCAGCCGTTATTTCAAAAAACGGGTTGTATTGTGTACCATACGACACACGGCCCAAGGATCCGCCCTCTATGCCCACCCAGGCCTGACGTGCAAACAATTCGCCGTTCATAGAGGAGTCGGCATTGACGCTGGAGTTGGCGCTTGTGCCCGAGTTGTCTGCCAAGGTCTGTGCCGCATCGTGCAATCGCATATTTATGGGATTAAAGCCGGCTTCAAATTGATACAGTAGCTTAAACGCCTGCTCGCCCAGCATCCAGTGACCCACTTCGCCTTTAATGCCCAGACGCGAAGCCTGTAAGCCACCATTAATCCAAGCCGTGCGTGGCGTGGTACGTGGGGTGATCTTAGCGCCCGCATAGGGATAAAAGTTGTTAGGTAACAAGTAATTTTCTGGCAAGGAATGGTTCACATGGGTCAGTGCCACATCCAGAATACCGTACACTTGTGTAAATGCCGGATGGTCACCCAAGCTGTAATCCACGCGCAAGGCATTGTCATCGTTCATAAACCGCGTCCATGCACTTTGTGTGGCTTGTGAATCGGCGCTGATAACGGTATCTGCCGCCCAACTGGGGTGTGAAAACAACTGCAGTAGGGTGAGTGGAAGCAGCGCGCGCGTGCATGGAGTTGTTAGTGTCATGGTGATGTTTCCTTGTAAACCCGTGGGCCAAATTGCGAAGCGGCCATTCTTGATTTGGCGTGTGACAATTACATGACAGCCGGCTTACGTGAAACTTACTAGTAAATATTATTGATTTTAATATTTAATATGCGGGGGGAGTAATGGATGCCGATAGTGCATCACATGGGCTAAGATGTTTGAGCGGCAGGGTGCCCGTTGCGGTCTACCCTTTATTGGCTGTGATGTGCGCTGTGACTGTCTAACAGCGCGGGCAGGCAGTCTGGAAAGTCGGCCAAAAAGGCGGTGGCTTGACTGGCTGAAAGTGCGGCACTAAACAGATACCCCTGTACATGATGGCACAGCTTGTATTGCAGATATTCAAACTGGATATGGCTTTCAACCCCTTCTGCCACCACCTTGAGATTGAGGCTAACCGCCAATGCTACTAAGGCGTCCACAATAGCAATATCCACTTTGTCATTGGGGATGCCGGCAGTGAATTGCTTGTCTATCTTCAGAATATCCACCGGCAGATGTTTGAGATAGTTCATGGATGAATGACCGACGCCAAAATCGTCAATCGCAATGCCGACGCCTAATTGCTTGAGCGTATACAAACTTTGTTGTGCGGCGGCAATATCACGCATCACCATAGACTCGGTGATTTCAATGTTGAGGGTGTGTGCCGGGACTTGGTAAAACTGCAGGGCATGTTTTAACGTGTCTGGCAGGTTGCCGTCATCCAATTGCCGTGAGGATATATT
>JAIXZQ010000191.1 GCA_027489475.1 Methylophilus sp. | reverse complement strand
TGCTGACACAACGCTTGCAACTGCATGAAAAAACCGCTTGGATGCTGCGCAGTCTGCTTGAATAACCCACGCGCACGGGCAGTCTGCTTTAAATTGTCCGCTTTGCCCCCATCTATCTCTTTAACTTACCCATTTGGAAACGACCATGGCAACTAAGCATGCCCGATTAATGATTTTAGGCTCAGGCCCGGCCGGTTATACCGCCGCCGTGTATGCCGCCCGCGCAAATTTAAATCCAGTCTTAATTACTGGGCTGGCGCAAGGCGGTCAATTAATGACCACCACTGAGGTGGATAACTGGCCTGCGGACGCCAATGGCGTCATGGGGCCTGAACTGATGGCGCGTTTTCAACAACATGCCGAGCGCTTTAATACTGAAATGATTTTTGATCATATTCACACCACACATCTAAAAGAAAAACCGATTCGCTTGGTGGGTGATAATGGCGAATACACCTGTGATGCCTTGATTATTGCCACCGGCGCCTCTGCCAAATATCTGGGCTTGCCAAGCGAAGAGGCATTTGCTGGTAAAGGGGTTTCGGCCTGCGCCACCTGCGATGGCTTTTTCTACCGCAACCAAGAAGTCGCCGTCATTGGCGGGGGCAATACCGCGGTTGAAGAAACCCTGTATTTGGCCAATATCGCCAGCAAAGTCACCTTGGTACACAGACGTGACAAATTCAAAGCCGAGGCCATCTTGGTGGACAAACTGATGGAGCGGGTGAAAGAAGGCAAAGTGGTGCTAGAGACTTATCACACGTTGGATGAAGTATTAGGGGATAACACCGGCGTGACCGGCATGCGTATCAAAGACGTCAACAGCGGCCAGACCAAAGAGATTGCGCTGAAAGGCGTGTTTATTGCGATTGGTCACCAGCCCAATACGCAGATCTTTGAAGGTCAACTGGAGATGGAAGGCGGTTACATCGTGACGCACGCCGGCCGTCAGGGCAACTTTACCGCCACCAATATCCCCGGCGTATTTGCCGCAGGCGATGTGCAAGACCATATTTACCGCCAAGCTGTCACCAGCGCAGGCACTGGATGTATGGCGGCATTGGATGCTGAGCGTTACCTCACCAGTTTGGAATAAACCTCCGCCACTTGCAAAAAACGCACCTCGTGAGGTGCGTTTTTTATATCTGCCGTAAAGTCATCGCTACAGATAGTGATCCGCGCTTTGGGCTGTCGCATCGCGATGACCTGCTTTTTTGGCGCAATGTGTTCTAAAATGCCGTGATGACTGCATCCAAACCTGATCAACAAACGCCTGCCGAGGCCGAAGACGATAAAGCCCTGTTTTATGAGGCGGTGAAGGGTGCTCGCCCAGTCAAAGTGGATCGCATTCTGCATCCTGCCAAAAAACCTAAACCGATTCCGCGTCAGTTAATACGCGATGAAAAACAGGCCTTAATTGACTCACTGAGCGATCACTATATTCCGGCATATGAGCTGGAGAGCGGCGAGGAGCTGCTGTATCTGCGTGAGGGGCAATCGCCGGTAGTGCTCAGTAAGCTGCGTCGCGGGCATTGGGTGGTGCAAGCGCATATTGATTTGCATGGCCTGATCAGTGACGAAGCCAGACGCACGGTGTCTGAATTTATTGCGGATTGTAAAAAGCGGGGCTTGCGCTGCGTGCGTATTGTGCATGGCAAAGGCTTGGGCTCGCGCAACAAAGAGCCGGTGCTCAAACACAAACTGCGCAATTGGCTGATGCAAAAAGATGAAGTTATCGCCTATGCACAGGCCCGCGCGCATGATGGCGGCAGTGGCGCGGTGATCGTGCTGCTCAAAGCCTAATTCACTCGTCAACCCTGCCAAAAAAATACAAAGGCCTGTCTTTGAACAAGACAGGCCTCTCACAGGGTGTACCCTCGCCCCTACTCGGCTTTATTCAGGGGAGATTAACCTCAAGTTGCCTATACACAACCGATTACCAGTAATCGCGCTGACGGCGACCATAACCGCGCCCAGGCATGGCGGCTGGCTGGTAAACAGTTGGCGGATAGGGTGATGTCTGATAGGTCGCACCAGGTGGCAATACGGCCACGTTCGGGCGCACCAACACACTGACAGCTAGGCTTTGACCAGGGTCTCTGTCCATCACTGTGCTGTATTGACGACCTTGGTATTCATAATTCACCAGATAGCCAGTGGTGATGGTTTGCCATTGATCTATCATCACGCATTGTTCCACAGGCCGGGTGATGACACGCTGATTGCCATAGCTGGGCTGGTTGCCTACACGGTCGCCGACAATGGCGCCCAAGCCAGCACCCACGGCTGCCGCAGCAATACGGCCTGTCCCACGACCGATGGTGCTTCCCAGCAAGCCACCCGCCACACCGCCTACCACCGCACCGGTATTCGAACGGCTAGCGGGTTCATAGACACTTTCACGCACATATTCAGTACGACAATCTTGGCGTGGCTGATTGACTTGCTGCACTTGTGGCACCACAGATAGCACGCGAGCATGGTCTATATATTCTGCATCCGCCCATGCTGTTTGACTGGCCAGCACACACAATCCACTGATGATAATCGCATGACGCACTTTTATTCTCCTCGTTAATCGCACATAAAGATGTGCATGGCGAAAAAACGCTTGCATGCGAGGCGTCGATGACAACGCACTGCCCAGAGCATCTAAGAAATTTGTATCCGCAATGATACAAGCGCACATCCATGGCCACCTGCGGATAAAAGTGTATTCGCCTGCGGCTACCCTACTTGGGTTTTTACGCCCATGGCAAAACGCTTATTGCCCGTTGTTTGCTAGCTTAAGTAACTCGCCACGTTGCTGGATTTCAATCACACCACGGCCCATGGTCAACCAGCCTTTTTGCTCTAATCGTTTGAGTTGACGACTAATGACCTCACGCGCGGTGCCCAGCTCATCGGCAATTTGCTGATGGGTACGCTGTATGGTGTTATTTCCCATGTCCAACAGCCATTTGGCCAGCCGCGCATCCAAGGTCTGAAAAGCCACCTCATCGAGCAACACAATCAAATCACTGATTAAAGCCCCATAGTTTTGCATGACATATTGCCTAAACAAGGGCGAATCTATCATCAGCTTATGAAAGGTAGCCTCAGGAATCACCACGTCCTGCACGTCTTCTTCCACAATGGTAGACGCTGGATATTGGCTGTTGCCGAGCAGACAGGTGGTGGTAATGACACAGGTTTCGCCTGCGCCCACGCGGTAGAGCACGATTTCTCGGCCGCTGGAGGACATTTTATAGACCCGCGAGCGGCCTTTGAGCCGCAACACATAGCCGCCACAATGGTCACCCTCACGATAGCCTATGGTCCCCACAGGCGCTTCTACCAAACGGGCAAACTGTGTCAGTAGTTTTTTTGCAGGCTCGTCCAATGCTTCTAGTTCAGGAAACACCGACAGCCACGATAACGATTGCATCATCCTTTTAATCCCCAAAATGACTCATACAGGTCTGACCAGACGTCATTGCGCGCGGCCTATTGTTATGTTGCAAACTGTAACATAAATTGCTTTCAATCTTTTGACATCTTGCCGCGCAAGCAGGGATACACAATCGCGTGCAACAAGGTTATGATTTCGCAAAAAACATATATAAAAAAAATTCATCACTATTCATCGTAGAGGGGTCTATGCAAAGTGCAGTGATTGCGGAGGATATTTTTGATCAGCTTAGAGCTTCGGCTGACCAAGCCAGTCAATTAATGAAGGCGATGGCCAACACCGATAGGCTGATGTTGTTGTGTCAATTATCGCAGGGTGAGCTCTCAGTCAGCGAGCTTGAGACACGGCTGAATTTGCGACAACCGAGTTTGTCACAGCAACTCACTGTGTTGCGAGAAGCGCAGCTGGTCACGACCCGCCGTGAGGGTAAAAATGTGTATTACCGCATCGGCAGTTCGGCGGCCTTGGCTGTGATTCAGGTACTGCATGCCGAGTTTTGTTGTAGCGGTCATGCCCAAACCGCCCCAATGTAGCCATTCTAGATAATGAAAGTGCAGTATGCAGATTAAACAAATTGCCCCGCAATACAGCGTGAGTGACCAACTGACTGAAGCTGATCTTGAAGTCTTAGCCGCGCAAGGGTTTCGCGCCGTGGTCAATTTTCGGCCAGATGCCGAAGGTGGTGAGACACAACCGACCAGTGCCGCGCTGGCCAGCCGCGCCGCCAGCTTGGGGCTGGCGTATACCCACATTCCAGTGGTGCCCAACCAACTGCAACCAGCGGATATTCAAAAACTACAACAATTTTTACAACTGCATCCCGGCCCAACACTGGGGTTTTGCCGCACTGGCAACCGCGCCAGTCAGGCCTATCAACACGCCCAGATCAGCGCTAGCGCTGCGCCAACACCCCCCGCAGGCCATTGTGCTGCCTGCTGCCAAGGCAATGCGGCGCCTTTAGGATTATTTGCGCGTTTGCGTCAACGCCTAAAACAATGGTGGCCCATCTAGCGGTATTTGATGGGAATGCCAAGCCCAGCCTGAGCTGAACATACATCACAAACGGCCACTCTAGGCCATCGCTTATCAATCAACGCAGCATGATTTAAGACGCAGGCCAGCGCCTGCTTGCCCCCCATAAGCTGTCTGTATTGGGCATGCATTGATGGATATGCGTGCATCAGGCTGGTTATAAGGATGCGGTATTAAATAGCCGGTTTTGTAACCATTTCACTGTAAGCGCGACACCAAATCCTGTGACCTCACTGGCAACTGCGCCCAACCCGCCTTTATTGGCATAGGCTGAGAGGTCAATATGACACCACGCGCAGTCCCCCGCTATAAACTGTCCAAGAAAACGGGCGGCTAAAATATGGTCGGCTTCGCTGTCTAAGGTGCACTGTTTGATATCAGCAATCTCACTCTCCAACGCGCTGTCATAATCCTCTGCATAAGGAAACACAACCACCCGCTCACCAGCTTGGTCACCCGCGACCACCATTTGCTGCGCGAAGGCTGGATGGTTAGTCACAATCCCGCTCATTCGCGAGCCCAGTGCGGTCTGCATGCTTCCGGTCAGGGTAGCGAAATCAATAAGATAATCTGGCTGTTCGCGGCTAGCCAAAGTCAGCGTATCCGCCAACACCATGCGGCCTTCGGCATCGGTATGCACAATTTCGATGGTCTTGCCATTCAGCGCGGTCACCACATCGTTTTGTTTATAGGCGTGTGGGCCCAAATGGTTTTGCGCGAGCGCCAACCAACAATCTACCTGCACAGGCAGTGACAATGCGCTGATGGCCTGCAATACCGCCACGGCCACGGCACTGCCGTTCATGTCTTGATGCATGCCTAACATGCTCTTAGAGGACTTGAGATTATGCCCACCTGTATCAAAACAAATGCCTTTACCCACCAAGGCCAAAGACTTAATACTGGCAGCAGGCCCACTCTCTGCATGCTGCGACAGATCAGGACGATATCGCAGTCTGACAATGGCAGCATCGTCACTTTCTGACCCTTGTGCCACTGCGACAAAGGCGCCTGCCCCCATGGTTTTAAGTTGTTCCAGTGTCCACACCTCCATCTGCCAGCCCTTTTCTGCCGCCATGGATTGCAGGCATTGCTGATACAAGGCCGGCGTCAGCATATTCGGCGGCGTCATGGTCAAGGCGCGACATACCGTATTGGCTGCCGCCAAGGCCTCGACTTCAGCAAGCCAGTCCTCTTGCTGTGCACCCCATAGGGCAATTTTCTGTAGGCATGGCGGAGGGCTTGCCTTTTTTAATTGCGGCAGTTGATGTGCATTTAACATCGTTACATAGGCCGCTTGTTTGATCCACGCCTCATGGTGGTCAGCCGCTAGCAGGGCGATACCGAGCTGTTGCGGATGTTCTGCCAACAGCGGCATCACCGCCTCGCGTAAGTCACTCTGCAGCTTGAACACTGACAATTGCGGCGACAGCACACACACACTCACCAGTACGCCATCCGCTAATTCCACACGCAGAGGCTTAGTACTTAAGTCCTCTAGGGTCTGCCCTGCCCGTTGCAAACGCTGC
>JAIXZQ010000333.1 GCA_027489475.1 Methylophilus sp. | reverse complement strand
GCATGATCGCCGCTATGCGATTGATGCCAGCCGCTTAGAGCGCGAGCTGGGCTGGAAGCCTGCGGAAACCTTTGAATCTGGCATCCGCAAAACGGTGCAGTGGTATTTGACCCATACCGCATGGGTAGAAAACATCACTAGCGGCCAATATCGCCAGTGGATTGAAAAAAATTATCAAACCTCTTAAACGTTTTAAACCTCACTGGCCATGAAACTATTACTCACCGGCTGTCACGGCCAATTAGGCTTCGAACTGCAACGCAGCTTGGCTCCGCTGGCCGAGGTGGTGGCTGTGGGGTCGCAAGACTGCGATCTCGCGGATGCCGCGGCGGTCCGCGCACTGGTAGCGCAGGTGAACCCGCAGGGCATCATTAATGCGGCTGCTTATACCGCAGTAGACAAAGCGGAAACAGACCAACAGCAGGCACGCAAGGTGAATACCGAAGCGCCGCAACTGTTGGGGGAATTAGCCCGTCAACGCGGTGCCTGGGTGATGCACTATTCCACCGATTACGTGTTTGCCGGACAGGGCAATGACTTTTACCGCGAAACGGATGATACCGATCCACAAAGTGTATATGGCTTGACCAAGCGCGATGGCGAGCGCGCCTTGTTGGCCGCCTGTCCGCAGAGCATGGTGATGCGGACCAGTTGGGTGGTGGGTGCCGTCGGTCAGAATTTTGCCAAAACCATGCTGCGTTTGGCGCAACAGCGGCCGACCCTCAGCGTGGTGGCTGACCAGTTCGGCGCGCCGACTTCCGCCGCCTTATTGGCGGATGTCACCGCGCATGTGGTGCGCCGATTGCAGCAACAAGGGGCAGACCATTTTCCGTTTGGCTTATACCATGTGGCAGCGGGGGGCGTGACCAATTGGCATGCCTATGCGCAGTTTGTGCTGACGCAAGCGGCGCAGGCAGGCGTGACATTGCAAGTGGCGGCAGAGGCGGTGCAAGCCATCTCGTCGGCCGACTATTCGGTGGCGGCCAAGCGCCCAGCTAATTCGCGGTTAGATACGCAAAAATTTCAATCGACTTTCCAATTACGCTTGCCCGATTGGCAAGTGGGGGTGTCGCAGGTATTGGCGCAGCTATTGCAGGGAGGCGTATGACACAAGCACGTAAAGGTATTATTTTAGCCGGAGGTTCAGGCACACGACTGTATCCCGCCACCCAAGCGGTGTCTAAACAATTGATTCCGGTCTACGACAAGCCCATGGTCTATTATCCCTTGTCGACCTTGATGCTGGCAGGCATCAAAGAGGTCTTGCTGATATCCACGCCGCAAGACATTCCCCGCTTTGAACAGTTATTGGGGGATGGCGCGCAGTGGGGGATGCATATTCAGTATGCGGTACAACCTTCACCAGATGGGTTGGCGCAGGCATTTATCATTGGCAAATCGTTTATTGGCGATGCGCCCAGTGCCCTCGTGTTGGGGGATAACATCTTTTACGGACATGATTTGCAACAAGCCTTGCTCAATGCCTCGGCACAAACCACGGGCGCAACGGTATTTGCATATCCGGTCACTGACCCTGAGCGCTACGGGGTGGTGGAATTTAACGCGCAAGGACAGGCCGTCAGCCTAGAAGAAAAACCTGCCCAGCCCAAGTCACGTTATGCCGTCACGGGGCTGTATTTTTATGACCAGCAAGTGTGTGACATTGCCGCTGCCCTCAAACCTTCGCCCAGAGGTGAGTTAGAAATCACCGATGTCAACAAGCAATATCTGGCACAACAACAACTCAATGTTGAAGTCATGGGGCGCGGGCACGCCTGGTTAGACACCGGCACGCATGAATCACTGCTAGAAGCCTCGTTGTTTATCCAGACCATAGAAAACCGTCAGGGCTTGAAAATTGCCTGTCCAGAAGAGATTGCATACCGCATGGGGTATATCAGTGCCGAGGCGCTGTTAAAGCAGGCGGAAGTGTATAAAAAGAATGGCTACGGCCAATATTTAATGAATATATTGAACGAGCAGGTATTCTGATGCAGGTGACTTCAACCGCGATTCCAGAGGTGATGCTGTTTACACCGCGGGTGTTTGGCGATGCACGCGGCTTTTTTTACGAAAGCTTTAATGCGCAGGTGTTCAGCCAAGCCACTGGCTTACAGCCACAGTTTGTGCAAGACAATCACTCTAAATCCAGCCGCCATGTGTTGCGCGGTTTGCATTATCAGATTCAGCAACCACAGGGCAAGCTGGTGCGGGTGACACAAGGGGCGGTATTTGATGTGGCAGTCGACCTGCGTAAACGCTCGCCAACCTTTGGGCAATGGGTAGGCGAAGTGCTCAGCGATGAAAACAAGCGCATGCTTTGGGTGCCCGAAGGCTTTGCGCATGGTTTTTTGGTGCTGTCTGAAACGGCTGAGTTTTTATATAAAACCACAGATTTTTATGCGCCACAGCATGAACGCTGCATTGCCTGGAACGACCCTGACTTGGCGATAGACTGGCCCCTGGTCGGCATCACGCCGCAACTCTCGGCAAAAGACCAAGACGGTAAACCACTCGCAGCGGCAGAGATATTTACTGACTAATCTTGCCTCTGCAGCGCGGCTTAAAATCGCCGTCGTATCTTTGATCAACACACCACCTGCCGGCCCAGCATCGTTGTTTACATCGCAAAGACCAGACCGGTGTATGGAGGCTAATCTGGGTTAACTGCCCAAGGCGTCCTTAATCCGTTGTGCAGCCGCCAATGTTTCCGTCGGAG
>JAIXZQ010000137.1 GCA_027489475.1 Methylophilus sp. | reverse complement strand
GCATAATTAGTTTGTCCGGCGTTGCCCATGTGACCAACCACGCTAGAAATATTAATAATTCGGCCTTGGCGCGCCTTCATCATGGGGCGCAACACGGCCTGACTCATGCGAAACACAGATTTCAGGTTGGTCTCCAGCACCGCATCCCAGTCTTCGTCCTTCATGCGCATCAGCAAGGTGTCTTTGGTGATGCCCGCGTTATTCACCAACACGGTGATATCGCCATGTTCGCTGGCAATCTGTTTGAGCACGGCTTCAATCTGCGCCGGCTGGGTCACGTCTAAGGCCATGCCAACGCCTTGCACACCTGCTGCCTGCAAGTGTGAAGTAATGGCTGCTGCGCCCTGTGCGCTCGTGGCGGTGCCAATGACGAACGCGCCTTGTTTACCCAAGGTTTGCGCAATCGCAGCGCCGATGCCACGGCTTGCGCCGGTGACTAATGCAATCTGTGGTTGTGACATGGCTCCCCCTTACTGTCGGTACTTATGAGTCAATCAATTATGCAGTCTGTATGACGGTCTGCAGCGCTTCATCATTGATAAGCGCAACACAATTTACTTCGGCCACAATACGCTTGGCCAGACCGGCTAATACTTTGCCTGGGCCACACTCTGCGGTGTTAATAATGCCTTGTGTCGCCAATGCTTGGACTGTTTCTACCCAACGCACGGGGCTGTAGAGCTGCCTGACCAACGCATCTTTAATGCGCTGAGCATCTTCATAAGCTGCCACGTCCGCGTTGTGAAAGACTGGAATCGCCGGTGCGTGCAGGTGCACATTGGCCAAATAAGCTTTGAGTTGCTCGGCGGCGGGTTGCATGAGTGCACAATGCGATGGCACGCTCACTGGCAGCGGCAGTGCACGCTTGGCACCTTGTGCCTTGGCCAATGCCATACCCCGCTCAACTGCGGCGGCATCCCCAGCAATGACCACTTGACCTGGTGAGTTAAAATTGACGGCTTGCAGCACTTGGCCTTCTGCCGCCTCGTCACACAAAGCACGCACGATGGCATCATCCAAGCCTAAAATAGCGGCCATCGCCCCTTGCCCTTCTGGCACGGCTTGTTGCATGACTTGCGCGCGGAACTTGACCAGCGGCAGTGCATCCGAAAATGCCAGCGCGTTGGCAGCCACCAAGGCCGTGTATTCGCCCAAGCTGTGACCTGCCATGGCCACGGGTGGTTGCCCGCCTAGCGCCTGATAGACGCGCCAAGTCGCAATGCCTGCCGTCAACATCAAGGGTTGGGTATGTTCGGTTTGGTTAAGCAGCTCATTCGGTTCGGTAGCCATCTGCCACATGTCCACGCCCAACACGGCAGACGCTTCATCAAATGTCTGTTTGACGACCGCATGGTGCGCCAGCCCTTGCATCATGCCTACCGATTGTGAGCCTTGGCCCGGAAAGAAAAAAGCAGTTTTTGTCATAGCGGATTTGAATATCTATGTGAACAAAGATTACAAGAATTACAGACAAGTGGGTTTGCTTGTCACGCGACTTGGGTCGCCTATTTTTTTAAAATTTAACCAATGCAGAGCCCCAGGTAAAACCACCGCCAAAGGCCTCCATCAACAAGGTATGGCCACGTTGTATGCGGCCGTCGCGCACTGCGGTATCCAGTGCAAGAGGAATAGACGCAGCTGAGGTGTTACCATGTCTATCCACGGTCACCACCACTTTATCCATAGACATCTCCAGCTTTTTCGCGGTGGCCTGCAAAATACGGATATTGGCCTGATGCGGTACCAACCAGTCGATATCAGATTTTTGCATCTGGTTCGCGGCCAAGGTCTCATCAACAATCTGATCTAGGGTATTCACGGCGATTTTAAATACCGCATTACCCTCCATCGCCACCGTGTCAGGGCCAGTCGGATTACGTGGGACATGCAAATAGGTCTCGTACTGGCCATCCGCATGAATGTGTGTGGATAAAATGCCTGGCTGTTCGCTGGCTTGCAATACCACTGCACCGGCCCCATCACCCCATAAAATACAGTTGCTACGATCGCTGTAATCCGTAATACGGGTAAAGGTGTCCGCCCCGATGACTAACACGGTGCGGGCCTGACCAGACTTGATAAATTGGTCTGCGATGGATAAGGCATAGACAAATCCGCTGCACACTGCCTGCACATCAAAAGCCGGACAACCGCCAATCCCCAGCTTGCGCTGCACCATTGTGGCTACGCTAGGAAAAATTTTATCTGGGGTGGTGGTGGCAACGATAATCAAATCGATGGCCGTGGGCGCGACCTCTGCCGCAGCTAAGGCTTGACGCGCGGCGGCCGTGGCCAAATCGCTGGTGCGTTCGTCAGTAACGCGGTGCCGTTGCTTGATCCCTGTTCTGGCAAAAATCCACTCATCGGTGGTATCTACCATCTTTTCCAGATCAGCATTGGTCAAAATCGAGGCTGGCAGGTAGCTCCCTGTGCCAGCAATACGTGCGTAAATCATGCGTGGGATTATGCCTTAAATGAAATAAAACACCTAACCTAGACTGGTTGAGGCAACAAAAACAAGCGCCAAACTAGGGCTGAACGCGAACGCTGCATGCGGTCATAGCGGGCGCCTATCATTTTTGTTTTATTGTGATGAGGTCGTGGTTAAGTGTTCAATTTCAAGCTGGGCAGAGATGCGCTGCAACACATCGCTCTGTGCTTCTTCCATCGCCACGTGAATGGCATGATAAAACCCAACCGCATCCGCACCACCATGGCTTTTGACCACGATGCCACGCAAGCCCAGAAAACTGGCGCCATTGTAGCGGCGAGGATCCAGCCGTTTTTTAAAGGCTTTGAGCACAGGAAAAGCCCCCAAGGCCATGAGTTTGGTCAACCAGTTGCGCTTAAATTCTTGCGTCAAAAACTTGCCCATCATGTGGGCGAGACCTTCTGTGGTTTTGAGCGAAACATTGCCGACAAAACCATCGCACACCACTACATCGGTGGTGCCTTTAAAAATGTCATCGCCTTCGACGTTACCATAAAAATTCAAATGGCTACCGCGCAATAATTCAGCCGCTTGCTTGGCAACCTCATTCCCTTTGATATCTTCTGATCCGATATTCAGTAGACCGATAGACGGGTTAGGCGTATTGTTAATACAACTCACGACCATGGCGCCCATAATGGCAAACTGATACAAATGTTCTGGCGTGCAATCGGCATTTGCGCCGAGGTCTAGCATAAATGTACTGCCATTTTCAGAAGGCAGCGTTGAAGCAATGGCGGGTCTATCAATGCCGGGCAATGTTTTGAGCACAAAGCGCGCCGTCGCCATCAAAGCACCGGTATTCCCAGCGCTGACGCAAGCGTGGGCATCGCCAGTTTTAACCAAGTTAATGGCCACCCGCATCGAAGAATCTTTTTTATTCTTCATGGCGCTCTGCGGGGACTCGTCCATCAGCACCACTTCGCTGGCATGGTGTATGCGTAAGCGGGCCGGAAGTGCAATGTGCAGTTTTTTCAGTTCAGCGGCAATATCATCTTGACGCCCCACCAATATAATTTCCAAATGCGGATTTTCGTCAAGAATGCGTAATGCCGCAGGCACGGTCACGTGCGGACCGTGGTCACCGCCCATGGCATCTATCGCAATAATGACTGAATGCGGTTGAGTCGATTGACTTGTCGTCATGCAATTTTCCAGAATCGATACGTTAATGCATCTGTGTTCATTGATACCATCTATGAACAGCGTTAATTCCCAATATTTAGGGATGGTCTACAGACCTAAGTGTAAATGACTTATACGATTTTAACGGTTTTAACAGATCGTTAGGGTTAAAGTAACTTGTGCGCATGTCATGGCAATAGAACGTATTTATTAGCATGACTGTTAAATAGGCACCCGTTTGTAAAAACATCATGACGCCAGATATGCAAACGCCGCGCAATGAATGCGCGGCGTGTAAAAGTCTTGCTGTCAAACGCGGATTATTCGCCTTTGGCTGGCATCACTTTACGACCACGATAAAAACCGTTTGGGCTGACGTGATGACGCAGATGCACTTCACCTGTGGTTGGCTCAATAGCCAATGGCGGATTAGTCAAAAAGTCGTGAGAACGGTGCATGCCACGCTTAGAAGGGGTTTTTTTGTTCTGCTGAACTGCCATGTTAATACTCCAAATCTAACCGCCTGACCTCAGAGCCTGAAGTAATTGGGCAGTTGTAAATAAATTCAAAATGCAACCTAATTCAGCATTATAAAATATTACAGACACAACTGCAAATATATCCTGCAAATCGCGCATTTTATTGGTATTTTGCCAATGGACGCTAGGTATTAATACTAGATAGTGCTGCGACTGGAATCACGCAAACCTTCACCAGCCATAAGGCTTTAACGACGCATTATTCGCTCTCGCGCTTAAATTGTTTGAGCACCGCAAACGGGTTAGGTTTTTCACCCGCCGATAATTGAACGGGCGCACAAGCTTGTTCATGGCGCACGGCAATCGGCAAGGCCATCAACACTTCGTCTTCAACCAGCATCTCAACGCTCAGTGCATCATTGGTTTCTAACCAATCAATC
>JAIXZQ010000305.1 GCA_027489475.1 Methylophilus sp. | reverse complement strand
TTAGGGCCGCCGCTTCCAGTGCATGCGGAGCGGTGGCCGAGTGGTCGAAGGCGCTCGCCTGGAAAGTGAGTATACGCCAAAAGCGTATCGAGGGTTCGAATCCCTCCCGCTCCGCCATCTAGCCGATCCAGACCAATTCACTAATGTCCGGATGCAATATGGCGGCAATCGCTGCGATATCGGAACAGGCTCGCTGGAGCATATTGGCTTGGCTGATGCCCGTGCTGCGGCCGGCTACCTGAGGCCGCGTTCGTAGAGATTGCGGTAATGCTGGATGCGGGTAACGCGCAGGCCCTGCATGCCCGAACGGTCAACCGCACGCTGCCAGGATGCGAACTCTTCCAGTGTAAGGCCGTACCGGACACAAGCTTCATCGATTGTCAGCAAGCCGCCGTTAACTGCGGCCACGACTTCGGCTTTGCGGCGAATGACCCATCGGTTCAGTGAGGGCGGCGGCAGATTATCGAGGGCTAGCGTCTCCCCCAGGGGGCCGATGACCTTTGGCGGCTTGTTGCGGTTGTTCTTGATCATGTGATGTCTCGTCTGGTCAACGCTGCCAGGCAGCATTTGGTGCCCCGGTCGCGTTCGGGCGGCACTGGATCAACCTCTCACGCTGGAGCTGGGTGGATGTATCCGACGGAGTGAAGTGGCTCGTTTCCGTTGAATTCATCCAAAGGCACGTCAGGCCATGACCAGTTCCAGGCGACTTAAGAGAGATATTAGCTCTGATTGGCGTGATGTTGCAGTTTTCGCAAAAATACTGCTTAATTGATCGCGGACAGTGCTAACGCGTACGCCAATTTGATCCGCAGCATCTGTCACCGAGAAACCATTTTGCAGACTTATTGCAATTCTGCTTTCGGCGAGCGTCATGCCAAACAAATCTCTCATAACAATTGGATCTATTGGAACAATTTTGGCAAGCTCAATTACAGATATTGCAATTATGAATGAGTCATTTATTTTTGAGAGAAATTTGAACTTTAGAATTTTGTCGCAATATTGCTCTGAGGATAGCGGTAATATCTTGATTGTATTTCTTATAAATGAAATTTTACTGGATTGATTGTCGATGAATTCCAAGAAACAATCACGGTGTTTGGCCTGTTTGAAAAAATATCTGCCATCATTTTGGCCAAGAATCTCCTCAAATACCGGTTCTTTGGATTCAGAAACAATCTGCCGCAGGTTCTCAGTTGTAATAACTGTTGGGGATGGGAAGATTTTTTGCAATTCTTCCACAGGAAAAAATTTGATTGAATCGCGTGCGTAGTCAGCAACTGGCTGATAATTCTCCTGGAGGGAAAAGTTGTGATCAGACGAGTGCAAATTTGTCCTTCGGCTCATCATCTCAAATCGACCTTATGTTGACGGCGTTTTGGCTTTTTTCGATAAGCCAACGCTTTGGAGCATGTGACGCTTCAATAAGGGGCGTCCATAAAGAGCGCGAAAACCGGCTGCTTAAGTGTCTTTGATTTTTGCGCATTCCGGGTGAGGAGGCGCTAGCGGCCTTTCATCTGACTGGGATGCGCGAGGATATCTTCCGAATACCTCCTGCCAGCACGTTGCCTGCTGGAGCCAAGGAGACCAGTCTGCGCGGTGAATGGGTTGAGTGGCGGCGATCAGGGGTCGTGGAGCAGCCGAACACGCAGGCCTGTTGCTGAGGAGTTGGGGGAAGGGCGTTGCGCTCGTGCAACAGCGGCTGCACCATGGCGCCCGACATGCGCAGATCTAGCGTCGAGACCGCGACATGGATGGCGGAGAGGGCGAAGGCGTGAGCTCGTTCAGGGTGCCGCGTCGAAACCATGTCGCCTTGGACGCCCTGACGCACAAACAATGGCCTGTGTCGCTTCACCTCCAGGTTCAGCAGCACAAGCCATCGTTGCGTTTTTCTTTATTGGTCGAGCGCAGCAACGGCTCTGAATCCAACCGCTAGGCAGTGGCAGCCTCGAGAGAAGCTTCACGATAAGTGCATGCAATCACAAAAGCTCACGGTTATTTCTTTAGAGCCATGTCTCATGAATTACAATTATCATAAAATTATTGGACAATTACTCACCATTTCCATCTGAATTTAAAGCATTTTTTGAATATGTCATGGTGTTTGACACCGATTTTTGGACGTTTGTAAGGGATGTGATGATTGATATCCCGATAAGCATCGCAATAAGGGCATATTCAACAGCAGTAGAACCATCTTCAGATTTGAAAATTTTTCGCAATAATGCCATGTCTTGGCCCCCGAATATTGGATTATCTGTCCGACCCATGCTTCCGCCTCGACTGAATTATTGTTCAAGCGGCCGATAAGTCAGCGCAAATTGCCTGGGATAGCCTGAGCAAGGGCTAAGCAGATACTTACGGGGTGCTGATTTCAATCCACGGTCCAACCTTTGCTCTCGGCCGTTGCAGCCGGATCATCGGAGAACGGGCATTCACAAATAAGGGGGGGCGGGCAATCCGATTTACCGTGGTTTTCCGGGTCAGCAGGCACTCCACCCGCTTAGAAAACGCGCTAGCTGATTGCGCAGAAGACATCCCGGATGCGTTGCTCGTTGAGCGGTTTCCTGATGAACTGCCAGCTTGCATCAAGCGCTTCAGCCGCCGGCAATTGCCCGCTCATCAGCACGATCTGTTCGATCAGGTTGCGCTGCGCCACCCAGCGCGCCAACACGAGGCCGCTCATGCCCGGCATCATCACGTCAGCCAGCAGAAAGTCGAAGCGCTCGCGCTTGAGATGCGTGATGGCTTCGCTACCAGATGCGGCAACAACCACGCGAAGGCCGAGATTCTCAAGCGTTTCTTTGAGCGCTTCTCTTGCATATGGCTCGTCCTCGACAACCAATACACTCCGGGTTGATGCGCCCTCGGCGGCAGAAGGGCGTCCAGAAACCTCTATCGACCGATAATCATCCACTTCCACGGGCGAGCGCTGGGGCACAGCCAAATCAGCAGTTGAAACTGCAGCCAAATGGAGCGTAATCGTGGTTCCGATGTTCGGGAGCGTCCAAAGAGACGCATCTCCTCCCATTTCCCGGCAAAACTCGCGCACAGATGCCAGGCCCATGCCATTGCCGCGTGCTTTGGTGGAGAACAAAGGTTCAAAAGCCTGGCGGGCGACCTCCTCAGTCATGCCCGAACCGGTATCATTTATCGCAATGCAAACGTGCTCTGCAGCACGAGGGCCACCAACTGGCAGGTCGCTCTTTGATTCATCTCGCTGCACGCGCGTCGAGACAACGATCCGCCCCGTTTCCGCGATGCTGTCGCGTGAATTGATTACCAAGTTGACCAGGCAATTGAGGAGAGCTCCCTTTGCGGCATGGACATGTCGTCCAGCGGCGTTGAGATCCACGACCAGCTCGATGTTCGGGCCGGCCACGGTTCTCAGGAAATTGCCATTCTTTTCGACGAGTTCGTCAATGTCGATCAAACTCCGTGAATCGTACTTGAGTTTGGCCAGCGTCATCAGCGAGTAGGTCGTCTCGGATGTGCGCTGCGCCGTTTCCTTGATCATCTGCACCTTCGGTATCAGGTGTGCATCAAGGGTGCGATCATGCAAAAGCAGATCGCTGTTCAGCTCAATAATCGAAAGGAAGTTGTTGAAATCGTGAGCTACATAGCCAGCCATGCGGCTGACCCGATCCAGCAACGCGCTGGTCCGCTCCTGCTCTATGGCTAGTGCCTGCGAACTCTGGCGCGCCTCCTCCAGCGAGGCTTGCTGCATGATAATCGAAAGCATGCCCGAGGCGAGAGGATCGCCCAGCCCGAAATCATCAATCTGCAGCTCCCCCTTGATGATGGCCTCCGCCGTGGGGATCAGGTTGACCAAAATGATATACCTATCAGCCACGGGTATAACCATACCCTGCAGCAGCGCACCACTTTGCAGGAAATGCAGACGTATCGGATGACCCAACTCAGGGACGCGGGAAAACTCCTCGAGACGCCAGTGGGTCTGGCAGGAGAAGACTTCGAAAAAGCTGACGCCGGGATGAACATCATTCTTATAACGGTCGAAATATGGTCCAGTTTCCAGGATATTCCCATCGGTACTCAACATGATATACGCTGGAAACAATCCTAAAATCTGTTTTATCTTCATCATAAAAATTTACTCGCGCACCGAATTAATGCAGTTTTATCAAGAACTCGGCGGCATTGTTTTCTGAATTTAGGTGCTGCACTTCACCTTTAATTGAAAACCACTCTAGCAATCCTTCAAGAAGGCCCAACACGAACGGTTCCAGGCCAGTCCGTTCTGACCTGTATTGAACAAGTAAATGGTCGGATTTTTGCTCGATCAGCGTGAAGCTCGGCAGTCTGGCTTTGGTCATTACGGCGGCAACTGAATGATGCATCCGATCAAGGTTTCCGAGAAATGTGACGAGATCTCGCCCTGTGAAATCCATCACCGCACGATAGGTGTCCTGTGACACCCGCAGGACCCAGAAACGCCCGAAAGCAGTGAGGCAATCGTCGACCGAGCGCCCAAGCCTGCGTGAGGCAACTTCAACCAGTTCGAAAGTGAGCGTGTCGTCGTAAACTTCCTGGCTGATCAGATCGGCCGGGCTAATGCGCAGTTCCGTCGCGATCGACCGCCAAACGTCCTCGCCTGCGCTGTCGATTATGTGGTCCTTGAGGTACCGATGGATCAAACCATACATGCTGCCCGCTCTCGCCTTTCGTTCAACTACCAACGCCTTGCTCTGCTTGAAGTTTCTTACGCAGAACCTGCCATGAATCAGCCTCTGTCGACCTGCTCGGCGATTTGGACAAATCGCTCAATCTGCGCCTCGATCAACGCCAGCCGATCCACGAGATACGCCTTGTCATCCCCTTCAAGGCGGGAGGCCAATCGCGCGCCGATGTTGGTCACGGTCAATCGAATGACATTGACAGGCTGACTGAGCGCATGAATCAGCTCATATGGTTCAACCATTTCCCTCGGACCCCTTCCCCGTTCGGTTCAATTTGGTCCGGTTCCCCCCGGCCCTTGCTGCCATTGCTGCAGCTTATGCTGCTAATCCAGAAAAAATGATGCCATATTGAGTGTTTGGGGCGGGCGGGCTGATAAATTGAGTGCCATGTTAAGTCCAATGTGGTTGAAACTCGCGGGCAGGGGGGGCGCACGCGGAAACCCTGAGCGATTCTACCTCACTTAAGAGCATTTTGCCCCGGACATGGAACCGAAAGAAGATACAATGGAACTGCCTGCCAGGCTCGTCTCGGAAACGAGGGTTTTGGTCGTCGAAGACGACCTCGCCACTCTCACGGCCTACGGCGAACTGCTGACTGGGCTGGGCTACGAGCCCATCCTTGCCGACAACGTATCGACTGCCTTGCAGATCCTGAGCCAGCAGACTTCCATCGGCATTGTCCTCACCGATCTGAACTTGCCAATGATGGGTGGCCTTGATTTGCTTGAGGAGGTGGCTTCCCGCTTCGCCCTGCAGCGTTCGATCGAAATGATCGTGGTGACCGGCAATGGAAGTCTTGATGTAGCGGTTCAGGCCATGCGGTTGAGGGCATCGGACTTTCTAACAAAGCCTGTTTCGACA
>JAIXZQ010000389.1 GCA_027489475.1 Methylophilus sp. | reverse complement strand
AGCAAAAGAGTTACGTAAATACGCGGAGCCTCTGATCACTTTGGGTAAATCACCTACATTGGCAAATCGCCGCTTGGCCTTTAGCCGTTTGCGTGATCGTGACATCGTGGGTAAATTGTTTGCAGAGCTGGGCCCTCGCTATAACGCTCGCAATGGTGGTTATCTGCGTATCCTCAAATGTGGTTTTCGTCACGGCGACAATGCTCCTATGGCTTTCGTTGAGTTGGTTGATCGTCCAGAAGCCGCTGAAGCAGTTGCTGCTGAATAAGTGATATGCATCTTAAAAAAGCCAGCTTAAGCTGGCTTTTTTATTATTTGTTACGCATGCTTAAACAAACAAGCACGCTATTTAAAAAGGGTGCGCTTGATTGAGCCATGCGATCACCGCCAATTTGTCAAACGGCCAACATAATTCATCTTTTTGTGTGACAGATCGTGCGTAAAGCAGCACCGGTATCTTTAGTTCATAGGCGGTAAGATAGTCAGCATGGTCCATGATTTCTATGGTTTCATAAGGCAGCTGTAATTCTTGCAACAGCTGTTCAGCCTCATCACATAAATGGCATCCCGAGGTGCCAATTAATCGTAACGTGTTTTGCATAAATCTCTAGGTAGTGTCATCAACGCTTTGTACAATGATACCTGCAATATGTTTGACTTGTTGATATTGGATGCTGCATGACAGAGAACCTCGACCAACGCGACACGGTGACGGATAGCAAAGAAAGCCTGAGTGCTACCCTGCAACAGGTGATTCATTTGCTGGATAAGCACAAGCTGGTTGAGCATGTGGTACACAAGCAAGACATGCCTAATCATGGCTTAGTGGAGTCTTTAGTACACAAGCAAAATCTTAATATTCTGCAACACAAGTTGGATCAGTTGCATCCGGCTGACGTCGCCTACATTCTAGAATCCTTACCGCTAGACGACCGTTTAATGGTCTGGGATTTGGTGAAAGCCGAGCGCGATGGTGAGATTCTGCTCGAAGTGTCGGATGCTGTTCGTCAGACCTTGATTGCGGACATGGACAGCGAAGAGCTGTTAGCCGCCGCTGAGCAATTAGACACAGATGAGCTGGCGGACTTGGCGCCTGACCTGCCTAAAGATGTGTTGCAGGACTTGCTGTATAGCTTAGATACGCAACATCGTGAACGTCTACAATCCGCACTTTCCTATCCTGAGGATACGGTCGGCGCCATCATGGATTTTGATATTGTCACCATTCGTGATGACATTACCCTAGAAGTAGTATTGCGTTACCTGCGACGCCTACCTAAGTTTCCAGATCATACCGATAAACTGTTTGTCATTAACCGGGATGATATTTTGCAAGGCGTATTACCGCTCAAGCGCATCATCTTAAATGACCCCGAAACCAAGGTGGGTGACATCATGGCCTCTGATGCTGTGGTGTTTCATCCTGAAGACATGGCAGACCAAGCCGCCATGGCGTTTGAACGCTATGACTTGGTCACCGCCCCGGTGGTCGACAATAACCGCAAGCTGGTCGGGCGTATCACCGTGGATACGGTGATGGATATTATCCGTGAAGAAGCCGAAGCCGATATGTTGTCACTGGCCGGTTTGCGTGAAGAAGAGGACTTTTTTGCGTCTATCTGGAAATCCGTGCAAAACCGTTGGGCATGGTTGGCCATTAATCTTGTCACCGCCTTGGTAGCCTCACGCGTGATTGGTATGTTTGAAGGCAGTATTGAAAAGATAGTTGCATTGGCTGCGCTGATGCCGATTGTGGCGGGCATAGGCGGCAACTCAGGCAATCAAACCACCACCATGATTGTGCGAGGGTTAGCATTGGGTCAGATATCAGGCTACCACATGAAGTCCTTGTTACAGAAAGAGTTGGGCGTGGCGCTGCTCAATGGCCTATTGTGGGGGAGTGTCCTTGGTTTGATTGCTTATGGTTTGTACCATAACGCAGCGTTGGGCTTGGTGATGATGGCGGCCATGACGCTCAATTTGATGTTGGCAGCAATCATTGGGGTCACCATCCCCTTGGTCATGAACAAGCTTGATCGAGATCCAGCCGTGGGTTCCAGCGTGCTCATTACTGCCATGACCGACAGTGGTGGATTTTTAATTTTTCTCGGCTTAGCCACCGTGTTTTTGATTTAACGCTTAGAGATCGCCTCTGCTTATGGATAACGATATTCAGATTCTTTGGAAAGAGATTGTTCAAGACTTGAACACCCTCTCAACGCTTTGGCAGTTGCTGGTCATAGGTCTGGTATTGGCTGTCAGTGGCTTGCTTAATTTACATATGCGCAAGCAAATTGCCGCCGGCAGAGTCAACACCGTTTACAAGCTGTTGTTAGGCGGAATAGAGCGTTTATTTTTTCCGTTTGTCGCTTTCTTATTGCTCCTGATTACACGTTATAGCCTGCATTATTGGATGCATGTTGGCTTGTTACGCATTGCAGCGCGCATGTTACTGGCAATGGTGATTATTCGCAGTCTGGTGTATGTGTTGCGCTATGTTTTCTCGCCCAGTGCCTGGCTGCATTCGTTTGAAAAGGTCATTGCCTGGAGTGTTTGGGTGCTCGTTGCCTTGCATATCAGTGGCTGGTTAGACCCCTGTTTGCGTATTCTGGAAGACGTGCAGTTTAGTGTAGGCAAACAAAAGCTTAATCTGTTATTGCTTATTCAAGGCTTGCTGACCATCATCATCACCATGTTGGTCGCATTATGGCTCAGTCGCATGATTGAGCTGCGCTTAATGGCCTCCAGCACGATTAATAGCAATTGGCGTGTCATCATGGTCAAACTGGTGCGCATGGTGGCGATTGTGGTCGCCTTGCTGATGTCATTGGCCGCCGTGGGCATTGATATCACCATGCTGTCTGTGTTTGGCGGCGCACTCGGTGTAGGCTTGGGGTTTGGTTTGCAAAAAATCGCCAGCAATTATGTGAGCGGATTTATTATTTTGATGGATAAATCGCTGCATATGGGCGACATCCTGACCATTAGCAATCACTATGGCATTGTCAAAGAACTGCGCTCGCGTTATATGATATTGCACAAGCTGGATGGAACAGAGGTGATCATTCCAAACGAAACCATGATTACCGATGTGGTGATTAACCACACTTCTGCAGCCCATAAAGCCCGTGTGCAAGTCGCCGTTCAAATTGCTTATGACAGTAATCTAGAGGCGGCGATGGCCATTTTGCATCAGGTGGGTAAAGAGCATCCACGTACCATCAAGGATGACACCGCAGTAGATGTGATGATTAAAGGCTTTGCTGAGAGTGGCATCGATTTAATACTCTGCGTTTGGGTTGCCGACCCTGAAGAGGGCACCGCCAAGTTGCAAAGCGATATTTTGTACGCAATCTGGCAACAGTTTAAAGCGCAGCAGATTGAAATCCCCTATCCTCAACGAGAAGTACGGATTATTTCTTCAGCCTCGTGAATCATTGAAATTGCGCCTGTAAGTCTGTGTCGTGACTGAAAGCAACGCTAGAAAATAAGCCGCATCAAAACAAAAAAGCCTGCGATTGCAGGCTTTTTTGCTATCCACTAAATCTTATTTCAATTTAGTTTCTTTATACATCACATGCTTACGCGCAACGGGATCAAACTTTTTGATCTCCATTTTTTCTGGCATGGTGCGCTTGTTTTTTGTCGTGGTATAGAAATGACCTGTACCAGCACTGGATTCCAATTTGATTTTTTCACGCATGATAGTGTCCTTTGCTGACTAATGCTGATTAAACTTTTTCGCCAGCAGCACGCAAATCGGCCAACACTGCATCGATACCGTTTTTATCGATAGTACGCAATGCGGCGTTCGTGATACGCAGGCTTACCCAGCGGTTTTCGCTCTCAACCCAAAACTTACGGTTTTGCAAGTTAGGCAAGAAACGACGTCTTGTTTTGTTTTGTGCGTGAGAAACATTGTTGCCCACCATAGGTTTTTTACCGGTTACCTGACATACACGTGCCATGGTTATCTCCAAATACTTGTATCTTTTTCAGAAAGAGCGAGATTATAGTTTGAATTTAGCGCATAAATCAAGCAAATATTGCAAGATTTTCAAACAATTAGTGCTTGCCGGTGCTGCCAAACCCACCTTCGCCGCGCTCGCTGCCGGTGAACTCATCGACAATATGAAAATCCGCCTGAACCACCGGCACAATCACCATTTGTGCTATCCGTTCCATTGGATTCAAAATAAACGGCTCTTTACTTCTGTTCCAGCAAGACACCAGTAACTGGCCTTGATAATCAGAGTCAATTAAACCGACCAGATTGCCCAACACGATGCCATGCTTATGACCCAGCCCAGAACGCGGCAAAATCATCGCAGCATAATAGGTGTTATCAATATGAATCGCCATTCCGGTAGGAATCATCATGGTTTCACCGGCTTGAATCGTTTGTGTATGTTCGATACACGCACGTAAATCCAGTCCAGCAGAGCCCGGAGTCGCATAACTCGGCATCATGTGATGTAAGCGAGGGTCTAAAATCTTGAGATCAACTGTAATCGACATCGGCCAAGCTCCCCCTAAAATTGACTGCGCTATTAAACACCAAAAACGCACGAAAATCACCCATTACGCTAATTAATTCACACCTTAGACTCAGCTATTTCAAGCGCAATTCTGGGGTTGAATCAGCGATAGACAGTTTCCATGCCTCACTCAACTCGCAAATACGCTAGCAAAAGACGCAACTATCGCTCTCTTGTCTGGCCAAGCTTCTGTGCCAGATGGCGCAGGATCCCTTGCGCAATGGTGTATTTATCGGCGTGCTCTAGCGTCACTTCTCCAGTGTCATCGATTAAAGTGACGCTGTTGTAGGCACTGTTCATCGCGGTTAGGGCGTGGTTAGCTACAAGCATGGGCAAGCGTTTTTGTTGGCGTTTTTTGCGGGCATAGTCGAGTACCTGCTCTGTTT
>JAIXZQ010000249.1 GCA_027489475.1 Methylophilus sp. | reverse complement strand
GACCAAACAAAAGCAAGATTGCTTGGCGTCAGCTCGCCCGACATTGCACAATTGCTTAACACGCAGTATCACGAGCAACGCGTGACTGAATTTAGAACAGGCAATGAACGCATAGATTTGGTCTTGCGCAGCACGCAGGCCGAACATGCCCGCTTATCTGAGATTGGTCAGCTGACCGTACTCAGTGCCAACGGCGAGCGGGTGCCGTTGTCGCAGATTGCCCGCATCACCCCCGGCTTTGAAGAGGGCGTCATCTGGCGGCGAAACCGGGTGCCCTCGCTGACCGTCCGTGCCCATTTACGCGGAAGCATGCAGGCGCCCGTAGTATCGGCGCAGATTCAACAGGCCATTGCCCCAATACTGGCTAAACTCCCGCCCGGAGTGACGGTCGAAACCGGCGGTGCGATTGAAGAATCGGCTAAAGGTGCGCAATCGGTGGCCAAAGGTGCACCACTGTTTCTGGCCGTGGTCTTCACCTTATTGATGCTGCAATTGCGCAGCATATCCAGCGTATTGCTGGTGGTCATTACCGCGCCGTTGGGCATGATAGGCATCACGTTTGCGCTGCTGATATCCAATATGCCATTTGGCTTTGTAGCCATGCTGGGCAGCATCGCGTTGTCTGGCATGATTATGCGCAACTCGGTGATTTTGGTTGATCAGATTCGGCAGGATATTCACGCAGGCGCGGCGCTGGAACAGGCCGTGATTGAGGCCACCGTGCGTCGTTTTCGGCCTATCGTACTCACCGCAGCGGCGGCTATCTTAGCCATGATCCCGCTGACCCGCAGCGTGTTTTTTGGGCCGATGGCGGTGGCCATTATGGGCGGCTTGGCAGTGGCGACTGTACTCACCATTGTATTTGTCCCCGCACTGTATACCTTCTGGGCAGGATTCACTGCCCGCGCCATGCATTCATGGCGCAATAAACTATAATAGCGTTATCCCTTAATCAGACAGTGGAATTGATGACATGACAGACCAGGCAACTGCACGTTTTAACATGATTGAGCAACAGATTCGTACCTGGGAGGTGTTAGATCCCCGCGTATTGGCCACTTTGAGCTCGATGCCACGAGAGGCGTTTGTGCCCGCGGCGTCACGCGGCTTGGCCTTTGCCGATATCGAAGTGCCGTTGCCCAAGGGTCAGCACATGCTGAGCCCCAAAATTGAAGGTCGTTTTTTGCAGGCGCTGCAATTACAGCCACAAGATAAGGTATTGCAGATTGGGGTAGGCAGTGGCTATTTTGCCGCCTTGATGGCGCAGCATTGCGCGCAGGTGATTGCCTTAGAGATTGACCCTGACCTGAGTAGTCTGGCGTCGCAAAATTTAGCGCGCCAAGGCATAGGTAATGTCGAAATCGTCGTTGCAGACGGTCATGCCGGAGACGAAGTGCGCGCCCCCTACGATGTGATTGTCTTCACGGCCTCTAGCCCAGTTGAGCCCGAAGGCGTGCGTCGCCAGCTCAGTATTGGTGGGCGCATGTTAATTGTGCTTGGTCAGGCACCGGTGATGCAGGCAACCTTGGTACAGCGGTTGGGAGAGCACAGCTACAAGCAAGATGTATTGTTTGAAACCTGTTTGAGCGAGATGCAACACGCGCCACAAGCGCAGGCCTTTACTTTTTAAGCCTGCGCCTGCGCGCTCCGCCATTAATGGATTGTCTATGACCCCGTTGCCACAGATCATGCAGACCACAAGCCACGCGCGCTGGCTGCGCCTGTTGGCAGACGGTCTCTTGCTGCTGGGTCTGACACTGTGGCCCCTTTCGCTATTGGCAGCCCCGCTAGGATTGCTGGATATTTATCATGAAGCGCAAGCCAATGACCCGCTGCTGGCGGCCGCGGGTAGCGCCAATCTGGCAGCACAAGAGGTCATAGAACAAGCCAAAGCCGCCTATCGGCCGGCGGTGAGCCTGACCGCAGGAGCCAACGCAAATCGCAGTGACCTCAGGGTCATCGGTCCCACCCCGTTCCCAGGTGGACGCAACAACTTCGAGGGTTATCAAACCCGCTTAGAGGCCAGACAGCCCATTTTTCGCAAAGAAACCTTAGAGCGCATAGACCAGAGCAAAGTACAGGTCAGCATGGCAGATAAACAATATCATCTGACCCAACAACAGTTGATGTTGCGCACCACGCAAGCCTATTTTGAGGTGTTGATGGCAGAAGATAAACTGACCGTATTGGCGGCGCAACAAGCCGCAATTCAGCGGCAACTGGCGCAGGCGCAAGCCATGTTTCAAGCAGGCACGGCCACCATTACCGATGTCAATGAAGCGCAAGCGCGGGCAGATTTACTCACGGCGCAAGACATCAGCGCGCACAACGACCACGAAATCGCGCAGCGTAGTCTACAAGCCTTGATAGGCAAACCGGCGCCCTTGCTCGCCAGTCTGGGCGAGACAGCGTTGCCTGCGTTAGCGCGAAACAGCATGCAAGACTGGCAAAACATCACCGCCGCCAGCAACTTGCAGATACAAATGCAGCAAGAAGCCGTTCAGATCAGTGAAAAAGATATCGAAGTCGCCCGTGCCGGCCATTATCCGACCGTAGACGCCGTCGCCAGCTATGTCGATAGCTACGCCAATGGCGGACAATATGGTTTTGGCGGTGATTTAAAAAATGCAACTGTAGGGGTGGAGCTTTCTATTCCGCTGTATCAAGGCGGTGCCGTGAATTCTAAAATCCGTCAGGCCGATGCTCTGCGGCAAAAAGCCTTAGACGACTTGCAACAAGTGATTCGACAAACCACCTTAGACACGCAGCGTGCCTATCTCACCTTGCAAAACAGTCAGGCACAAGTGCAAGCGCTAACACAGGCACTGCACAGCAGCCGCAGCCAGCTAGAGGCCACCTCGCTCGGCTACGAGCAAGGCATCCGCACCAGCGTCGATGTGCTCAATGCACAACAACAAGTTTTTGCCACCCAGCGCGAGCTTTTGCAGGCACGCTACCAGGTGCTCATCAATCACATCCGTCTCAAAACCGTCAGCGGCATTGTTTCAGAAGCCGACCTGCTAGAGATAGACCAGCAACTCGCCAAGAGATAAGCCCATGAAGCCAACCATCGCCACCACAGAAGCCGTTTGGATGTTGATTGATGTACAAACCCGACTCTGTGACGTGATGCCACCTGAGACCATGGCAACCGTTGTGAAAAATATCGAGCGCCTGATTCGAGGCGCTCAGCTTTTGAATATCCCGCTCTGGGTCACCGAACAATATCCGGAAAAACTCGGCGAAACCCTGCCAGCGCTACGAACACGATTGCCAGACTATACGCCACGCATTGCCAAACTCGCCTTCTCTGCCTGGCACGAATCCGCTTTTCAGGACTCGTCCGTCAGCGTCGCCCCACAAGTGGTGCTATTCGGGCTGGAAACCCATATCTGCGTGCTGCAAACCGCGCTGGATGCACTCGCTGCAGGCAAGGAAGTATTCGTGGTAGAAGACGCCGTTATCTCACGCACAGAAGCCAACCGCAACAACGCCATAGCAAGAATGCGCAGCGCAGGTTGCATTATCACCAATACCGAATCTGTGCTGTTTGAGCCGCTCAAAAGCGCAGAACACCCGCAATTTAGAGCCATTTCTGCATTGATTAAATAAGTGTTATTTCATTGAATGGTGGCTTATAGCGAACTGCATGGCTGCCGAGTATGGTTAGCCCCTGTCGCCTAGATTCTGGATGCCGTTGATTAAGCCTCAAACGAGGGGTTTAAAAGCCATATTGCAAGG
>JAIXZQ010000254.1 GCA_027489475.1 Methylophilus sp. | reverse complement strand
TATTGATGTCGTTTGTCCTGGCTTTAGCAGTGATTGCCTTGAAACCCTAGAAGAAATCGCCATGGAAGGTCAGCATCTCTTTCAAGCCGCTGGCGGCGGTGACTACCACTACATCTCGGCGTTAAATGCGCAACCGGTTTGGATACACGCCATGACCGACATCGCGCGGGCAGACCGGCAAGGCTGGGGGCGCGCCGATGAAGATCTGCTGCAAATGACTGCCGAAGCACAGGCCAGCCAAGCCCGCGCACTGGAGATGGGCGCCCCTCAGTAAACAGATTCAGTGCATTCAAAATGTACATCATCAACCAAAAGTGGCTTGCATAACACATCAAAAACGGCACTGTTTAACAGTGCCGTTTTTCTTTGGTCAACCCAGCGTCATGACGCTTTTAAATCCCCTCGTTCACTTTAGATAATGTCAAGCAAGTCCAACCATTGATCTGACAGTGCGTCGCCCGGCTACTCCCTCGCAAAGCACTGCCAGACTGCGGGCTTTACGCGTTATAATCTTATTTTAAAGATTTTAGTGCTGGCTTATGATTATTATTACTGGCGGTGCGGGCATGATAGGTTCTATGATGGCCTGGCATTTGAACACGCATCTCGGAAGACAAGACTTGGTGCTGGTTGACCGAATAACCCATGAAAACCAGTGGCAAAATCTGGTGCACCGACACTACGCTGAATATCTAGACAAAGATCAGTTGTTCGACTTTTTAGAAGACAACGACGACATCACCGCTGTCATTCACATGGGCGCCATCAGCGCCACCACCGAGCGCGACTTTAACAAGCTGGTGGCAGACAACATGCATTACTCACAAGATTTATGGTCATGGTGCGCTGAGCATGCGGTGCCGTTTTTTTATGCCAGCTCAGCCGCGACCTATGGCGCAGGTGAGCAAGGCTATGACGATGCCAGCATTGCCAATTTGCGTCCATTGAATGGCTACGGCTATTCAAAACACTTTTTTGACCAATGGGTCATGCAACAAGCAGCCTTGCAACAGCGTAATCCGCGTCACCCCACCCCACCCGCTTGGGCCGGCTTTAAATTTTTTAATGTCTACGGGCCCAATGAATACCACAAAGAGCGCATGGCCAGCGTAGCATTTCATACCTTTAATCAGGTCAAAGAAACTGGCACCATGCGCTTGTTTAAAGGCACTAAACCAGGGGTAGAAGACGGCATGCAATTGCGTGATTTTGTCTATGTCAAAGATGTGGCCGAGGTGATGGCCTTCTTTTTGCAGGCGGCGTTACGCAAACAACCTTTGGCCAACGATATTTACAATCTTGGCACTGGCCAAGCGCGCAGTTTTAAAGAGTTGGCCAGCAACGTCATGACCAGCATGGGTCGCGAACCCCATATTACCTATATCGACATGCCCGCCGACCTGCAAGGCAAATACCAGTATTTCACTCAGGCTGAGATGGGCAAACTCCGCCAAGCCGGCTATGACAAGCCGTTTACCTCACTGGAAGATGGCATCAGTGATTACGTGAAAAACTACCTGTTGCAGGATGACCCCTACGCTTAACAAAACGACAGCTTCGGAGTAGCCATGAACCATTTAGTCTATCTTAAAGGTGAGCACGCCGCCCATATGGCGATGTTTACTGCACTAGAGCCCCTGTTTCCACTCATCAGTGAAGTCGGCGAACGACTTCGCGCCTGTATTCAAGCGGGCGGCAAAGTGTTGCTGTGTGGCAACGGCGGCAGCGCAGCAGACAGTCAGCACATCGCAGCCGAAATTGTGGGACGCTTTAAAAAAGAGCGTAAAGGCTTACCCTCGATTGCGCTGACTACAGACACCTCGATTTTGACCTCAGTGGGCAATGATTATGGCTATGATTATATCTTTGCCAGACAGGTTGAAGCGTTGTGTCGGCCTGAGGACGTATTGATTGGGTTAACCACCAGCGGCAACAGCGCCAATGTTGTACGTGCCATCGAAGCCGCCAATGCCATTGGCGCGACCACCATAGGCATGACCGGTGGGACAGGCGGCAAATTAAATGCCTTATGTACGCACAATATCGTGGTGCCCTCTGCGGTCACTGCGCGCATTCAAGAGGCACATATCTTTATTGGCCATTGTTTGTGTGAAATTTTGGAATCCTGATGCATCCAACCATCATCAACGCAGTTTCTGAGTTTGGTCGTAACGGAAAGCACGCACTGATCATCGGCGATGTGATGCTAGACCGTTATTTGATGGGCGAGGTGAACCGCATCTCGCCTGAGGCCCCAGTCCCAGTGGTATTGATTACCAGCGAACAACACCGTGTCGGCGGCGCAGCCAATGTGGCGGCCAATCTGGCCTTGCTCGGCATCCCTGCCCATATGATAGGGCTAGTGGGGGATGATGCAGAGGCGCACACCTTAAGACAGGCCATGCATGCCCATGGGATAGACACCACCCGCATGTTGACCAGTGCCCGCCGACCGACGATTGCCAAAACCCGCATTCTGGGGGGGCATCAACAGATTTTACGTTTAGACCAAGAGCAAGCGCACCCGCTGAATGATGCCGAGCAAGCGGATATTTTGGCCAAAATTAGCGAGGCACTTGCTGAGATACCAGGTTTAGTCATTTTGTCTGACTATGCCAAAGGCCTGTTAACCGAAGCCGTGTGCCAGCACGTGATTCAAACCTGTCGCGCACGTGGCATCCCGGTTTTGGTCGACCCTAAAGGCCGCGCTTATGAGAAATATCGTGGCGCCACCGCGCTCACGCCAAACAAAAAAGAAACCGCCGAAGCCTGCGATACGCACCAGCAAGACCCCTTGTTAATAGACAAAGCCAGCGCACTTAAACATCAGCTTGGCCTCGATTTTATGGCGGTAACGCGCGGTGAAGAAGGCATCACCTTGATTGATGATGCGGCGCACACCTTAAGTGCTACCGCAAAGCAAGTGTTTGATGTGTCTGGCGCCGGCGATACAGTGATTGCCACTTTGGCCGCAGGATTGATGGTGGGCTTATCGCCGCTGGATAGCCTGATCTTGGCGAATGTAGCGGCTGGCGTGGTGGTCGGCAAAGTGGGCACAGTCCCCATCACGCAAGCTGAGCTTCGCGATGCTCTGGCCAGCGCGCAAGGCAGCGAACAAGCGCATAAGATTTGTACGCTAGACGAGTTGCAACAGCGGGTTGCCCGCTGGAAGCAGCAAGACCAAAAAATAGTGTTTACCAATGGCTGTTTTGACTTATTGCATGCCGGGCATGTGACCTATTTAGAACAAGCCAAAATGCGTGGTGACAAGCTCATTCTCGGACTTAACACCGACCGCTCAGTCTCCGCGCTTAAAGGCCCAACCCGCCCGGTGGTGCATGAACAAGACCGCGCCAGAGTGTTGGCGGCCCTAGAGTCTGTGGATGCCGTCATTTTGTTTGATGAAGACACCCCGTTACACCTGATTAATACCTTGCAACCGCATGTGATTGCCAAAGGCAGCGATTACACCGCTGACCAAGTGGTCGGTGGCAAAGAAGTGTTGTC
>JAIXZQ010000302.1 GCA_027489475.1 Methylophilus sp. | reverse complement strand
TGATGTCAGTCTGACGTTAGAGCGGGACCGCACCTTGGCGATTGTCGGCGAGTCTGGCAGCGGAAAATCCACCTTGGCGCGCGGCATCATGCGCTTGCTGCCCCTGGATAGCGGTGAGGTACTGTTTGATGGCGTGGATTTTCTGGCCTTGCCTGACCAAGCGCTGCGACAGACACGCAAGCATATGCAAATGGTGTTTCAAGACCCGTTCGCATCGCTAAATCCGCGCATGCGCGTGGGTGAAATCATCGGTGAAGGTCTGTTGATTCATGGCCTAGGCGATGCGCGGCAACAACGCGAACAGGTCATGCAGATGTTAGAAAAAGTGGGCTTGACTACAGCAGATGCAGACAAATATCCGCACCAATTTTCTGGCGGCCAACGCCAGCGCATCGGCATTGCCCGTGCGCTGATTTTGCAACCCAAACTGGTCGTGTGTGACGAGCCGGTGTCGGCCCTGGATGTGTCTGTACAGGCACAAATCCTCTTACTACTGAAGCAATTGCAACAAGAAATGGGCTTGAGCTACTTGTTTATCACCCATGATTTGCGGGTGGTGCGCCACATTGCAGACCAAGTGTTGGTCATGCAAAAAGGCAAAGTAATTGAGCAAGGAAGCGTAGAAACCATTTATAATGCTCCCCAGCAAAAATATACCCAGCAGCTGCTCAGTGCGATTCCCGGCAATGGCCGTCGCAGCGCAACTACTTAATACTTTTATCAAGCATTCACCCCCGCAGGAAACATGCAATGGCATACGATTTAGAAGAACAGGAACAGTTAGACGAATTTAAAGCCTGGTGGAATACCTATGGTCGTTGGGTCACCCGCACCCTGATCGCTGCATTGATTGCCTATGCTGGCTGGCAAGGCTATCAAACCTATATGAACAACAAAGCCACCGATGCCTCTACCGCCTATCAAACTTTGGTCAGCACCAATGTGTTGGATGTGGATGCAAAAAAAGCAGCGCAAATTCTCAAAGATGCTGAAGTGCTTGAAACCAATTACAGCATGACGCCTTACGCAGGACGTGCGGCCTTATTTGCAGCGCGTGCCTTGCACAGCGCCAAGCAAACTGAAGCAGCTGAAAAACAATTGCGTTGGGCCGCCACACAGGCCAAAGAACCGGCTATTCAACATATTGCAGCAATTGAAATCGCTGGCTTGCAAATCGAGCGCAACGCGCTGGATGACGCTAAAAAAACCTTGTTGGCGTTGGATGACAAAGGCTTTGATGGCCTGAAAAATACTCTGCTCGGCGATATTTATTTGGCGCAAAAAGACGACAAAGCCGCCCGCGCAGCCTACCAAAAAGCGCTGCTCGGCTTGGACCCAGAAGGCAAACTGTTTTATCTGACCCAGCAAAAGCTGGATGCGCTGGGTTAAACCTGCATGGCACAGTCAACCACTGCGCTGATGCATAGACTCACTCAGACGCTCTCTTTCGTAGGGAGCGTTGTGCTGTTGTGCAGCCTAAGTGCTTGCACCGCATTCACTGACATCAAAACCAATTTGAGCGAAACCCTGTTTGGCGCTGAACCCGCCAACCCACCCGTCGAACTCGATGAAATTAAAGTGTCTTATGAGATGCGACAACTTTGGTCTGTGGATATTGGCTCACCCGGTCGCTTTAACTATACGCCGGTGTTGGTAGATAACCATCTGTTCGTTGCAAATGCTGAAGGCAGTGTCAAACAACTGGCGGCAGACAGCGGCAAGACCGTTTGGGAAACCGAACTTGGCGAACCTGTCAGCAGCAGTGTGACCGTAGGCGGCGGTTTGGTGTTGGCAGGGACCAGCAAAGGCCATTTATTCGCGCTGAATCTCAATGGCAAAAAGCTATGGAGCTCGGTGTTGTCTAGCGAAGTGCAAGGGCAACCCCGCTACTACGAAGGCACGGTCATTGTGCGCACCACCGACCATCATATCTATGGCTTGGATGCCGCTGATGGCCGCAGAAAATGGTCGTATGAGCGCTCCACCCCCTCGCTGTCGTTAAAATCGCAAGCCGGCATCGTGGTTGATGGCGGTGCTATTTATGCCGGATTTCCAGGCGGCAAGTTAGTCGCATTGCGCGCAGACAATGGCAAACTGATTTGGGAAGCCACCGTGGCGCAACCCAAAGGGGTCACCGAGATTGAACGCATTGCAGATATTACCAGTTTGCCATTTGTGGATGGCCCTGTGGTGTACGTGGTAGCCTATCAAGGCAAAGTTGCGGCTGTTGACCGTCAACGCGGACAAGTGCTCTGGAACCGCGATATTTCCAGCTATGTCGGCTTGACGGTTGAGAATAACAAACTGTATCTCAGCCACACTGTCGGATCGGTATACTCACTGGATGTCAGCAATGGCAAAACCTTCTGGCGTCAAGGAAATCTCGGCTATCGCCAATTGACGGTGCCCCTCCCGCTCTCGACGCAAGTGGCCGTCGGTGACCTTGAAGGCTATGTGCATTTGCTCAGTCAAGATGACGGCAGTTTTGTTGGCCGTACACAATTAGGCAGCAAGCCACTGATGTCTTTAATTGCTGGCCCACAAGCAAACCAGTTTTTCGCGCTGTCGCGTGAAGGCCAACTTTACGCAGTCACCTACAAATAATGCTCCCAACCATCGTGCTCGTCGGCCGGCCTAATGTCGGCAAATCCACCCTATTCAATCGACTGACCAAGTCACGTGATGCCTTGGTCGCCGACCTGCCAGGGCTCACACGAGACCGCCATTATGGTCGTGGTTTAGGCGCCAGCCAACCTTATCTGGTGATAGACACGGGCGGCTTTGAGCCCACGGCAGATACTGGCATCCTGAAAGAGATGGCCAAGCAGACCTTGTTGGCCATAGACGAAGCCGATGTCATTATCTTTTTGGTCGATGCCCGCGCCGGCTTAACCCCACAAGAATTTACCATTGCGCAGACCTTGCGCAAGGCTCAGCGTCCGGTATTGCTGGCCGTTAATAAGACCGAGGGTATGCGCAAAGCCATCGTCAGTGCAGACTTTCATGAGTTGGGCATGGGTGAACCATTGTCTATCTCCTCTGCGCATGGTGAAGGCGTACGCGACCTGATTGAACTGGCCTTGGAAAGCGTGGTTGAACGCAATGACGAAACCAGTCCATCCGCAGACCCGGATACACCACGCATTGCCATTGTGGGTCGTCCGAACGTGGGTAAATCCACCTTAGTCAATGCGCTGCTGGGCGAAGACCGCGTGATTGCGTTTGATGAACCCGGCACCACGCGCGATTCGATTGAAATCGCGCTGGAAAAAAACGGTAAGCATTACACCATCATAGACACCGCGGGCGTGCGCAAGCGCGGCAAAGTGTTTGAGGCCGTCGAAAAATTCTCGGTCATTAAAACCATGCAAGCGATTGAAGACGCCAATGTCGCTGTGTTGGTGGTGGATGCGCAAGAAGGTATCACTGAACAAGACGCGCATGTAGCGGCGTATATTGTCGATGCCGGACGTGCTTTGGTGGTTGCCATCAATAAATGGGATGGCTTGAAAGACGATGAGCGCGACTGGATTAAGCGCGAAATTGACCGTAAATTGCAGTTTTTAGACTTTGCCAAGTTTCATTACATCTCTGCTTTACGCAAAAAAGGCTTAAACGAATTATTGGCTTCGGTCGATGTGGCTTTCCAAGCAGCGATGTGCAAGCTGGCGACCCCGCAATTGACCCGGGTATTGGGCGAAGCCACGACTCAACATCAGCCGCCAATTAGCCGTGGCATCCGGCCCAAACTGCGTTATGCGCATCAGGGCGGCAGCAATCCCCCCATCGTCGTGGTACACGGCAACCATGTCGATGGCATCAAAGCCAGTTATACGCGCTTTCTTGAAGGGGTGTTCCGCAAAGCCTTTCAGTTGGTAGGCACGCCGCTACGGGTGCAATACAACCAGGGTGAAAACCCGTTTGATAAAGAAGAAGAACGCAAAAAAGGCGAAGGCCTGGTGACCATGCGCAGACGCAAAAATGCATTGCGCGCCAAGCTCAAACAGCGCAACGAACACAATAAAACCAAAAAATAATGGGGGTGATCGGCATGCGGCTTGATTGCATGTCTCAGTCACACAAGAGGTTGTAACGCCCGGCATTCTTGTTCCACTCAAGCGTTTTTTCTACCGCCCTCCCCGCACAATATCAACATACCCACTTCAGACATCTAGCCAATATGCCTCAACGCAGAGAGGCTTGGCATGACGGCAGTGGTGTCGCTAATACGGCTGGCCAGACCTGCGCCCACCCCTGTTGATGATCTGCTGTTGCAAGTTGCAACACGCTTGCACAGGCCGGATGCGCCAAGGCGCCTACAAAACGTGTAGCCACTACCGCTGGCACCACCCGGTCTTGTGCACTCACCACATGCAGTTGCGGCAGCGAGAGTTGTGGCGCAAAGTCGATTGGATTCAGCGATTCTGGCATCGGACTCACATGATGAAACTGATTAATCCATGCGCTATCCAGATTACCGGCCACGGTTCGCAGACTCACCACATCTTGCCGCTCGGCTGCCAGTATCACGGCAATCGCTGCGCCGCCTGAATATCCCGTCAATGCAAAGCGCTGCTTGGGGTGATGGCTCGCCAGTTGCGACAACACAGTATGAAAATGTTGGATGACCGTGCGACTAAAACGCGCTGACGTCCACCAGCGCGTATCATCACAGGCCGCGGTTTGTCTGGCTGCAAACTGACACGGGCGTGCCAAATATACGACTGCGGGCGCGGGGTCTAACAACGCCAATTGCAAAGCCACAGGCTGCTTGGGGGTCGGGTCATTGGACGGCTGTTGTACTGACGCCCAAGCAAACCCATCGCCTTCGATGTATACCTGCACGGGCTGCGCCGATGATGTGGCAGTGCTTGGCTTTTGCCAACCCACGCTGTGTAATGCGCCACTGTTAAACGCCAGAGATTGCCAGCCCGCTGCATCCGCAGGCTGCGCTGTGTGCATGGGGCCCCACGCACAGCCAGACAACAGTAATATAAAAATCGCTACCAGAGCCATCGGCTGCCACCCATACAAGAACACGCCTTCATGCGCAGGGCATAATGGTTTTGCTGGCTTACGATTTTTAGTCATTAAAGCGATCACATCCGTATTTTAAGTGGCATAGCGGTTTAAGACATAACAAAAAGGCCCCAACTAGGGGCCTTTTTGCATGCGTGTTTACAGATTAAAAAATCAAAACAGATTAAAAATCAAAGCGCAGTTGCACACTGCCGGTGTGGCTCAAGAACTGGTCTTTCACTTCAGCATTATAAGTCAGCAACAGACTT
>JAIXZQ010000272.1 GCA_027489475.1 Methylophilus sp. | reverse complement strand
CGGTAGATTGCATCCGCATGACCACTGTGGCTGGCAGTACACAAGCCATGTCCGCAGCGGATGCCCAACGCGCCAGGCAACGGGTACAACGCCGTCAGGCACGGCTGGCCGCGCAAGCGTCTGAGTCCCCCATCAGTCAAGCGCAAAACGCCATCATGCCTCATGACGCAACGCAGACTGAGGCGTCCAGCAATGCCATGGCTGCAGTTAAACAACGGGCGCTTGCCGCGGCGCTGGCCAAGGCCCGTGCGCGATAGCGAAGAGCGATTAATTACACATACGATGAACAAGCCCGCTCACCAACACTCCAAGCCTCTATGAATGCACAAAAACGACTGGCCATTTTTGAACGCCTGGCCCAAGCGATTCCCAACCCCACCACTGAACTCGAACACAGTTCGACGTTTGAATTATTGATTGCGGTGATTTTATCTGCACAGGCGACGGATAAAGGCGTCAATATCGCTACGCGCAAGTTGTTCAAAGTGGCCAATACACCGCAAGCCATTCTCAATTTGGGGCTAGAAGGGCTGGAGCATTACATTAAAACCATAGGCCTTTATCATGCCAAAGCGCAAAACGTGCTCAAGTGTTGCGAACAGCTGCTCAGCCACCACGGTGGCGAGGTGCCAAATGACCGCGCGGCCCTTGAGGCGCTTGCAGGGGTTGGCCGTAAAACGGCCAATGTCATTTTAAATACCGCTTTTGGTCAACCCACGATTGCAGTCGATACGCATTTGTTTCGAGTGGGCAACCGCACCAAATTGGCCACTGGCAAAAACGTACTTGAGGTCGAACAGCGCTTTATGCGCACCACGCCCAAAGCGTTTTTAAAAGATGCCCACCACTTGCTGATTTTGCATGGCCGCTACACCTGCACAGCGCGTTCGCCTAAATGTGGCGAATGTTGCATCGTCGATTTGTGTGAGTTTCATGACAAACGCATCAAACCGGTTAAGCCCGCAGAGGGAGTCGAACATGGCCTTGTTTAATCCGAGTCGCGACGAGGTACGGCAGTTTTTCTTTGACGCTTGGGCCAAATTTAAACAACAACAAGCGCTCACTGACCTAGAAAAAATGGCGGTGGGCATCATCCATATGCATCCCGAATACCATGCCATCTTGGACCATCCTGAGCAGTATTTAACGCAAGCGTATTTTCCTGAGATGGGTGAAACCAATCCTTTTTTGCATATGAGTTTGCATTTATCCATTCAAGAGCAAATCAGCATCAACCAGCCCATAGGCATTACGCCGGCATATGGTCACCTGTGCAGGCGCTTTCAACAAGAACATGATGCGCAACATGTCTTGCTCGAATGCTTGGCTGAAACCATTTGGCTGGCGCAACGCAACCAAAGCGGCTTGGATGCGGCGCATTATTTGCACCTGATTGAGCAAAAAGCGGGCATTGCGCCCACCCCCTAAAGCATGATTCAATCAACGCCATGACTGCCAACCCCCATGACTGGCTCAATGCCCACGGCGATTACTTGTATCGATTTGCGCTGTCACGCCTGCGCGACCCGCATTTAGCTGAAGATGTGGTGCAAGAAACCTTGCTTGCTGCGATTAAACAACCTAACTTTGCAGAACAATCCAGTGCACGCACCTGGCTGACCGGCATTTTGAAGCACAAAATCATTGATTGTATGCGCAAACAAGTGCGTGAAATCCCCGCCTCGGAACTATTGCAGGATGAAGAGGCCAATATGGATGATTTTTTTGATCAAACCGGGCACTGGGTGGATAAACCTCAGGTATGGAATGCCCCTGAGGATAGCCTGCAGCAACAGCAGTTTTTAACGATTTTGCAAGAATGCATGTCACGCTTGCCGCAAAAACTGCTGGCTATTTTTAGCATGCGCGATGTGGACGAAATGGAGAATGAAGAAATTTGTAAGGCTTTGCAGATTACGCCGACCAATGCTTGGGTCATGTTATACCGTGCCCGGATGGCGTTGCGTAAATGCCTGGAATTGCACTGGTGATCTCGTTAAGGAATGTGGACAACGTCATGTTAAATTGCAAACAAACCAGCCTGCTGGTCTCGCAATCGCTGGATCGTCCACTGACTGTGCGTGAACGCTGGGCAGTGCGCTGGCATTTATTTATTTGTGTTTACTGCCGTCGATTTAAACAACAATTGTTGCTAATACAGCGTCAGATGACGGCCTGGCAAACAGGCAGCACTGCGCAGTCAAGCGTGACATTGTCAGAATCGGCCCGCAAACGCATCGCTGAACGACTCGATACTTTTAATTGATTATTTAAGGAAAGCAAATGAACAACACACACAAATCTCTGATCAGCCACTCTTTAGCCCTGACCTTGTTAGCAGCGGCCAGCGCCCATGCCGCAGGCAATCCTTTTGAAATTCAGACCTTGCAACAAGGCTATCAAGTGGCCGATGCGAGCGACAGCAAAATGAAAGACGGCAAATGTGGCAGTGGCAAATGCGGTGCGCACAAAAAAGACAAAGCGGCTGAAAAAATGAAAGAAGGCTCTTGCTCTGCAGAGAAAATGAAAGAAGGCAGCTGTGCCGCTGACAAGATGAAGGAAGGCTCATGCTCAGCCGAAAAAATGAAAGAAGGTTCCTGCCACGCGGCGAAATAAACTGTGGTTGGCAATACACCACTCCCTTTGCAGGGCGCTGGCTTGGGCTTGAAGCGTGAGCTGTTGCCAGCGCTAATGCAACACACTGAGCAGCCTGCCCTTGCTGCTTTACAGTTTTTGGAGATTGCCCCCGAAAACTGGATACGCGCAGGGGGTAAATACGCCGAAGAACTGGCTTGGCTGGCGGCGCATTATCCGCTGGCCTGTCACGGCCTATGCTTATCGCTCGGTG
>JAIXZQ010000153.1 GCA_027489475.1 Methylophilus sp. | reverse complement strand
AGCTTGCCGCAACGTTGGCTAGAATGCAGCGTGCATGATGGCGATACCTTACAGTCTCAACGCCTGTTATTGATTCGCGAAGTCACCCACGAACATGCGGCCGCCTTGGCTTTTCAGCAGGAAAAGCTGCGCACAATTGCCTACGACCGCATTAAATTCAATCTGCTTGAACGTATGCTCAGCGAGCAAGACGGTACTGCGTTACTGGAAACGGTGGCACGTGAGATTGAGGCCGCCCATACGGGAATGTATCTGGCCGTTGTGCTGACGCACGCTCTGCAAAATTTAGTGCAAACCGTGATTGCCCCCAGTTTGCCCATGCCCTTGCAACATACCTTGGCCGAGTTACATCTACAGGCGGGCAATGGCTCCACGGCGACCGCCATTGCCAATAAGCAGCGTGTGATCGTTGAGGATGTGATGCTGCACCCGTTATGGTCGTCGCACCGAGAAGCGGCCGCTGCCTCTGGTGTGCAAGCGTGTTGGTCAGAGCCGATTCTCAATGCCAAGGCGGAGGTATTGGGCGCAGTGGCCATTTATTACCGGCAAAAACAAACGCCCAGTGCAGCAGAACAGAGCTTGATAGAGCAGGTCGCGCGTCTGATCAGTCTGGTGGTGGATAGACAACAATCACAAGCCTCCATCCACTCACTTACGCATCTGGAGCCTGTCACTGGCTTGCCTAACCGCAAGCAGATTTATGACCAGTTGCAACGCCTGCCGTCGTGTCAGCAGCCAGTACAGCACTGGGGCGTGATTTATCTCGATTTAGACCATTTCAAACATATTAACGACACCTTGGGGCAGGCGGCAGGAAACCAACTGCTGGCACAAACAGCGCAACGCTTACAAAAAGCCTGTGCGCCGCATCAGGTCGGCTGCATGGGCGGTGACGAATTTGTGGTGTTATTCAGCGGACTGCATGGCGAGGCTGACGAGGCGCTTAAACAGCTTTGGGCGTACCAACGCAAACTTAAAAAGGTGTTTAGCCGCCCCTTTAGCTTGGCTAAACAAAAATGGCCAGTCACCGCCAGCATGGGGCTGTGTCACTTTTTGCCAGCACAGTGCCAGCAAACCGACTTTGTGAAAGCTGCTGACATCGCTATGCACAAAGCCAAACAGGCTGGACGGAATCAGGCGGTGGTCTATCGCCCAGATATGCAATCTGAAATTACCACCAGAGTGTTGCAAGAAGCCGAACTGCGTGATGCCATCGCACAGCAGCACCTGTGTCCGTATTATCAAGTGCAAGTTGACCATACTGGGCGGCCATTTGGTGCTGAACTGTTGTTGCGCTGGCAGCATCCGCAGCGAGGGCTGATTTCGCCGCTGCATTTTATAGGTGTGGCTGAGAGCAGCGGCTTGATTGTAGAGATAGGCCAGCGGGTGCTTGACCAAGCCTGTGCACAGCTCGCGCGCTGGCAACGCCAGCAGATGACGCGCGAGCTGAGTTTGTCTGTGAATATCAGTGCACGACAGTTTCGCCAAAGCAATTTTGTGTCTATGGTAAAAGCCTGTGTGCAGCGTCACCAGATTGCGCCCCATGCTCTTCGGCTTGAGCTGACTGAAAGCATGCTGCTTGAAAATGTGGATGATGCGATTCATATCATGACCGAGCTCAGTCAGTTTGGCATTCAGTTCTCGCTCGACGACTTTGGCACCGGCTATTCTTCGTTGCAATATCTAAAAAAACTGCCGTTGTATCAACTCAAAATTGACCGTTCATTTGTGCAAGATATTGTCAGTGACAGCCATGACCGTACTATTGTTCGCACCATCATTGCCATGGCACAAAGCTTGTATTTGGGCGTGATTGCAGAAGGTGTCGAATCTGACGCGCAGTTAGAGTTGTTGCTCAATCATGGATGTAGACGCTACCAAGGCTATCTGTTTGGCCGACCCATGCCAGCAGAAGCGTTTGATGCCTATCTTCAGTCTGCGCTACATGCCTAGTGTTATGGTGTTTGGGATATGGCCATTGCTTCACGCAATGCTACACGGCTAGTGGTGAGGGATGTGTTGGGGGGACGTAAGACACCCCATCGCTTAACGCGCTGGATTGGGGGCTGGCTCGTCCTTAGGGGCCGTCACTGCGGTGGTTGCGTCTTGTACGGCGCTAGCCTCGGTCGCTGGCAAAGGCGGGGGTTCTGAGGCCAGAATTGGAATCCGGTTGGCGAGGGTAGTACGAAGCTGATCCGCCACCTCCGCCGACAAAATGCGTATGGTAATGCGTGAGTTGAGGGTTTGTGCCAGCACATTTTCACTGCTAGACACCGGTTGCGTATCTGCCAACCCAATGGCGTTAATCGCTTTGCTAGGCAAGCCGCCTTCAATCAGGCGACTGCTGACTAAAGCCGCTTGCGCGGCACTCAATGCCCAGCGTTTACTTTCTGCGCCCGCAAGACCGGCGAACACATGGCGGTCAGTGTGACCCTCTATCAATACCATGCGAGCTTCATTGCGCAGCAATTCTTCAATGCGCGCCAGCAGTGGATTGGCTTGTGCCCCCAATGTGGCTTCATGGCCATTAAATAATTGGCTGCTGACCACATCGATATCCAATCCGCTTTCAGACTGAAACACCATCACTTGCTTTTGCTCTATCCAGGGGGCCAGACGATAAGACAGCGCTTGACCCAGTGTCCGCAGTTTTTCTTGGTCGCGTTGTCTTTTTTCTTGGTAAAGATAACTCAGCGGTAACGGTTTAACCACAGTTGTCGCGCTGTTGCCCAGCGCGTTTCCTGCATGATTGGCACCGGCTGCAGCGCCGGGGGATGTCAGCGCGGCTGGATTAGAGGTGCCTTGAAACGCGGTGACCACCGCGCTGGAAAGCGCCCGATATTTATTTAAATTGATGGTCGAGGTGGCATACATGACCACAAAAAATGCGAACAGCAGGGTAATAAAGTCTGCATACGAAATCAGCCAGCGCTCATGGCCATCGGCCTCATCTTCATAGGGACGACGTCTGTACATCAAAACGACCTCAGATGCAGATAAGAGTCTAGCCGCTCGCTGACCAATTTAGGATTATCGCCCCGTGCAATGGATACCCATGCATTGAGCAGCATTTCGCGGCGCGCCATTTCGTGCTGGATGTGCCCTTTGAGTTTATTGGCAATCGGCAAAAATACGAGGTTGGCCAGTGCTATACCGTAAATAGTGGCCACAAACGCAACTGCAATGCCGCTGCCGATTTTGGCCGGATCTGAGAGGTTTTCCATGACATGAATCAGCCCAAGCACCGCGCCCAGAATGCCTACGGTAGGCGCATAACCACCCGCAGCCGACCAAATTTTGGCGGCATCTCTGGCTTGTTGTTCGTAGTAATACATATCAATCGCGCACACTTCGCGAATGCGGTCTGGCGGGGTGCCGTCGACCAACAGTTGCAAGCCTTTGCGGATAAAGGCATCTTGCTCACGCTTGATAAAAGGCTCGAGCGACAACACGCTTTCTTTGCGCGCCTGTAGACTCCATTGATTGATTTTTCCGGCGAGTTTTTTGCGGTCGTCTACCGGTAATACAAACACCAGCCGTACCATGCGCAGGCCGGTGATAAATAAGGACAGCTCGGTTTGCAGCAACACCGCCCCGGTGGTCCCCAGCATCACAACCACAAAGGCTGCTGGCTGCAGCAAAGAGTTGAGATGACCACCATCGATCATCTGCCCCAGCACTAAGCCAGACAGCGCGATCAGCAGACCGGCCAGACTGCCCCAATCCATTAGGCGACCTCAGACCAGGATTTCTCCCGCATGGAGGCACGTAGACGCGCGACCGCCTGGCTATGCAACTGGCAGACACGCGATTCGGACACATTCATGATGGCGCCGATTTCCTTCAGGTTGAGTTCCTGTTCGTAATACAGCCCCATGAGTATTTTTTCGCGTTCCGGCAAGTGGTCGATTGACGCAATCAGCGCTTCGCGGAAATCACTTTCCAGCAAGGCTTTTACCGGGTCGCTACTGTCGTCATCCACATAGCGGTCCAGAAAATGCTCTCCGCCATCATCGTCTTGAAAGTCTTCGTAATAAATCAACTGATGCCCTTGGCAATCGCTCAGCACATCGTAGTAGTCTTCAAGACTGAAATTCATATGTTTGGCGATTTCGGATTCAGTCGGCGGTCTGCCCAGCTTTTGTTCTAGCTGCTGCACGGCCACTTCAATATCGCGCATATTTTTGCGGATGCCACGTGGCAACCAGTCCGCGCCGCGCAACTCATCCAGCATGGCGCCACGGATACGCTGCGAGGCATAGGTTTCAAACTGTGCGCCGTGGGTATCTTCATAGCGGGTAATGGCATCCATCAGGCCTATCATGCCTGCTTGGACCAAATCATCCACCTCTACACAAGAGGGCAGTTTGGACTTGAGTTGATAAGCCATTTTTTTGACCAGGCCGCTATGCTGTCTGAGCATCTGATCGGTATTTTGCGTTGTGCCTTTAGCGGTATACATGTTGTTCCTCTTGGACTAGGCCGCAGCCATAGCAGGCGGGGCGATCCTGTGCTTTTCGAGACGATGTGCCACTGTGTTAAAGGCCAGGGCGGTGGCCGCCGGTCTGGCGCTGACTTGAGTCTGTGCGGGGATGGCGCCGATAAACGCCAAACTGACACCCAGAAACTGTTTGCACACCTGATTGAGGCGCAAGAACAGTTGTTTGCCTTGATCGTTGTTTGCGTCCGTGATCACGACCCCCATAGGCAACGGGCCATGTTGTTGGCTCAGATGCTTGATGGTTAAATACGCGGACTTCATCGCTTCGTCGCTGCGATCCATCTGTATCACCAGTTCGTGCGCGGCCATCACAGGCAAGGGCAGTTGATGTGCGTGCGGGTCTAGCT
>JAIXZQ010000076.1 GCA_027489475.1 Methylophilus sp. | reverse complement strand
GCATGAGCGGTGGCTGTCCCAACCAGTGACTTAAGGTGGTCAGATTTTCTTCTGCCACAGCCATGGCCGGATCCACGTGATTGGCTACCCAGCCGCACAGCGCTAATTGGCGCTGACGCAACACTTCAGCCGTTAACAAGGCATGGTTGATGCAGCCTAATCGCATCCCCACCACCAACAGGGTGGGGCACTGTAAAGTGGCTATCAAATCGGCCAGCGTATGCTGCGCATTCACCGGTACCAGCAAGCCGCCCGCACCTTCTACAATTACCACATCTGCCAACGCTTTGAGCGCCGAATAAGCCTGAGCAATCGCCGCCAGCGAGATATTGACCCCTGCTTGCTCAGCAGCAATATGCGGGGCAATCGGCGGATCAAAGCGATACGGGTTAATCAAGGACAATGGCGCAGCCACGTTGCTGGCGGCCACCAGCTTGGCCACATCCTCGTTTTGCCAAACACCGTCTATCCATTCACAGCCTGAGGCAATGGGTTTCATGGCCACCACGCGCCGACCTGTGGCCACCAGCGCACGCATCAAAGCCACCGTGACCGTGGTTTTGCCCACGCCAGTATCGGTGCCGGTAACAAAAAACTGTGCAGGTAAACTGTCTAGTGCATCAGGCCTAATCGCGCCCAATGCATCGTGAAAAACAGGCGTTGTGTCTACCATGATGACGAGGCTTTCTGCGACTGACGCGGCATCAATTGCACAGGATGTGTCCCAGGCGGGGTGTAGGGCTGACTACCTACCCAAGCATGCACAAACACCACTTCATAGGTGGCTGGCAACTGGCCATCACGACGAAACACCTCATAGCCGCTGCGCAAACGCTGCAAAAAGCCTTTACCGCTGAGGCCTTTGGGGCGCCCGGCGGTGGCATTGTGTGCGCCTATGGCTTTTAAATCGCGCATCACCGACTCTACGTGGTCATAGGTCAGGGTGTAATGCATGACATCCAGTACCGGGGCGCTAAACCCTGCGCGGGTCAATGCATCGCCGATATCGTGCATATCAATAAAGCGGCTGACATGGGTATGCTCGGCGCCCGAGGCGGCACGCAGTTCTTTCAGCGTATCCGGCCCCAGTGTGGCAAACATCAGCAAGCCGTTGGGTTTGAGCAAACGGCGAAACTCTTGCAGCACCACATCAAGATCATTGCACCATTGCACTGCGAGGTTAGACCAGATTAAGTCAACACTGGCGGTGGCCAGCGGCATGGCCTCTATATCTGCACACACCAGCCGTGGCGCAGGTTGCCAGAAGCGATACCAGGGAAATAAACGGCGCGCATGGACCAACATACCTTCGGCAATATCCAGACCGATGCCTTGGGCGCTGCGAAACCGCTGTAATAATGCACGCAAGCCATGCCCTGTGCCGCAGCCTGCATCCAACATCATGACTGGCTGTAATTTCACCAAATCGAGGCGGCTGAGCATTTCTTCGCGTACCTGCTTTTGCAAAATGGCCGCTGCATCATAGCCCGCAGCGGCTCGGTGAAACGCACGCCGCATGCGCGCTTTGTCTATCTGATAATGGTCTAACATGGGTGGTCTCTCTTGGCGACAGCCGCGCTTCAGGGCGCGGGCGTATCAGCCATAAACGCTTCGACGGCACTGCAGAAAGCGTCAGCGTGGGATAAGAACGGTGCGTGCGCGGCGCCGGAGATGACGCGTAAGGCAGCCTGTGGCAATTGATTAGCCAGCCAATGTGCGGCAGAAAGGGGCGCGAGGGTATCTCGGTCACCATGAATCAGCAAGGTGGGCTGAAATAAACGACCGACTTCTTCGCGCAAATCGGTTTGTAGCAAGATGTCCAAGGCGTGGTTCAGGCTCTCTTGTGTCGGCGTCGGCTTGGCGGCAAAGGCAATACGAAGCTGACGCACCGTGCTGCGTGCGTCTTTAGCATGCATGCATTGCAAGGTAATAAAATTCAACAAGGTCTGGTTAAAGTCTTTGGCAAAGCGTTCACCAAAATCGACAAACTGTTGTGCAGCGATGCCATGTGGCCAGTCTGCTCTGCGCACAAAACAAGGATTGCTGCCGACGAGAATCAGTTGACTGACCCGGTCAGGCTGATTAAGTGCAATGCGCTGCGCCACCAGCCCACCCAGTGACCAGCCCAGTACGGTAGACACGCCGGGGATATGTTCGGCCACGGTATCGGCAATACTATGCAGATGATAAGGATGCACCGGGCGGCTTTGCCCCATGCCGGGCAGATCGACCAGATACAGCCTATGGTTGGCAGACAGCCGTTTGGTCATGCGTTCCCAGACAGCGCTATTCATGCCCCAGCCGTGTATCATCACCAACGGCTTGCCCTGCCCCATGATTTCGATAAAGCAACTCATGAGGCCAGTGACCGAGTAAATGTGGCGGCGGCAGGCAGGTCTTTCTCAGCCGCATGCAAGGCCTCGACCAAGTGGGCGATATCTTCTGCGCTGTGTGCGGCAGATAAAGAGATGCGCAGTCTGGCGGTATGCAGCGGCACCGTGGGCGGACGAATCGCCGGCACCAAAATACCGCGGGCTTGCAGAGATTGGCTTAAGGCCAGCGCTTCGTGGTTATCGCCCACAATCAGCGGCTGAATGGCTGTTTCTGAAGGCTGTAACCGCCAGCGGCTCAGCGACAAATCGCGTTTGAGCTGGGCAATATGGCTAAATAGCCGTGTGCGACGCGCTTCGCCATGTTCAATCTCATGCAACGAGGCTAACAACGCCGCCGATAAGGGGGGCGGGGCTGGTG
>JAIXZQ010000037.1 GCA_027489475.1 Methylophilus sp. | reverse complement strand
GTCTCAATACCACTCCATCTTAAAAAAACCATCCCTACATGTCATTGACCCATACGGGCTATCAAGGATTGTGTGCGTCTACATGTCAATGCATTAATTAAATTGCCTGTCTCAAGCGTGACTAAAGCGTCATGTTAAAATGTAAACTATGTCTCGTTATCACGTGCTTATTCCATGCGCCGGCTCAGGAAGCCGTATGCAATCAACCATGCCTAAGCAATATTTGATGCTAGGTGAGCGGACGCTGATTCAGCATGTGCTGCATACCTTTGATTCACATCCTAAAATTTCATCGGTAAGAGTGTTGATTTCTGCTGACGATATTTTTTGGCAACCAGGCTGGTTAAAGGCTTGTCATAAATGCAGTCTGCACTTGTGTGGCGGTGCAACTCGCGCTGAAACTGTCTTAAACGGACTCAATGTATTACAACAGATCGCGCAGCCAGACGACTGGATATTGGTGCATGATGCTGCAAGGCCTGGCTTGACGCATGCCATGATAGATCGATTGATTGAGAAGGTAGGGCAGGATGCTCAGGGCGGTATTCTGGCTTTGCCTGTTGCAGACACCTTGAAGCGTGAAGATGAGCATCATCACATTGTTGAGACTATCCCTCGGGCGCTATTATGGCAGGCACAAACGCCACAAATGTTTCATTACCAAGATTTATTAGCGGCCCTGACTCAGTATTTATTACGTGCGCCAACGGATGAGGCACAAGTGATGGAATGGGCGGGTTATCGCCCTCGACTTGTGTTGGGCGGCTTACGCAATCTTAAAGTGACCTACCCTGAAGATTTGCAGGTCCTGAACGCTTTGATGGACGCTGACTTTGAGGATAATACGTGAAGCCCCCATTTAGAATCGGCCATGGATTTGATGTACACGCACTGGTTGTTGGACGTCCTTGTATTATTGGTGGTGTAGACATTCCCCATAGTCATGGCTTAGATGGCCACTCCGACGCCGATGTGTTGTTACATGCTATTTGCGATGCGTTGTTAGGTGCCGCGGCTTTAGGCGACATAGGAAAACATTTTCCGCCTAGCGATATGCAATATAAAGGCATCGATTCACGCACCTTATTACGTCATGTGGTGGCGTTGCTACACAATGCAGGGTTTTATGTCGGCAATATCGATGCAACCGTCATCTGTGAAGCGCCTAGACTTGCTCAGCACACAGCCGCCATGTGTCAGCATATTGCCAGCGATTGTGGTGTTGCTCTCCATCAAGTGAATGTAAAAGCCACAACGACAGAAAAATTAGGCTTTACCGGTCGGTCAGAAGGTATCGCTGCTGAAGCTGTGTGTTTGATTTATTCGCAGTAAACAGTATGCGTTTGTTCCAATTCTTCGAGGCGCGTGTTTCGCCTTTTCCGCCTGAACATCTGGCACCACTGCCACATCGTTTTTGGCCATTTATTTGGGCATGTACTTACGGCATGCGGCGTTATATCTTTTGGATGACGTTGCTGACGGCGTGTATTGGTTCATTTGAAGCGTTGCTGTTTGCCTTGATGGGTAAGGTGGTTGATCGCTTAACAGCCATCGCCCCCGAACAACTCTGGCAGGTGCATGCCGATACGCTTATCTCGGTGGCGGCCGTACTCCTTATCAGCACACTGGCCATTCTGTGCCAAACGCTCATCAAGCATCAAACTTTGGCAGGCAATTTTCCCATGCGCTTACGCTGGCAGTTTCATCAGCATATGCTCAATCAAAGCATGGGCTTTTATCAGGATGAATTTGCAGGGCGCGTCTCTGCAAAAGTGATGCAGACGGCGTTAGCCGTACGTGAAGTCTGGTTTATTTTGGCCGACATCATGGTCTACGTGCTGCTTTATTTCACCACGATTGTGACGGTGGTAGGCAGTTTTCATCGCTGGATGATCCTCCCATTTTTAGGTTGGCTCCTTTTATATGGCTGTGCTTTGCGCGTGTTCATTCCCCGCTTGGCCAAGGTATCGCAACATCAAGCCGATGCGCGTGCACTGATGACCGGACGCATTACCGACGCCTATACCAATATTTCAACCGTCAAGCTGTTTTCACATGCAGGCCGCGAAGCAGGCTATGCACAATCGGCCATGCAAGAATTTCTCGATACCGTACATGGCCAAATGCGGATGGTCAGCGCTGTTGAGACCATCAATCATTTTTTAAATATGTGTCTGATTATTGCCAGTGGCGCCATGGTGCTGTGGCTGTGGTCACAACAGATGGTTGCCGCGGGCGCGGTGGCCGCAGTCATGGCCATGAGCTTGCGTTTAAATGGCATCTCACATTGGGTGATGTGGGAGCTGACCTCGTTGTATGAGCACATCGGCACCGTACAAGATGGCATCACAACTTTGTCGGTTGAAAACAAGGTAGTGGATGCGCCGCAGGCCAAACAGCTGGTGGTTCCGCACGGCGAAGTCAAGTTTGAACAAGTCAGCTTTGCCTATGCCTCCCAGCGCCCCTTGTTTCATGACTTTACGCTGCATATTCGCCCCGGGGAACGGGTCGGAC
>JAIXZQ010000251.1 GCA_027489475.1 Methylophilus sp. | reverse complement strand
CTTCACAATGGCACCGCCACTGCTGGAGACTGTCTGCGTTTATACGCAGTCGCAGCTAGATTCCAAAAAACGATGTAATTCGTTGATGGCCTTTAGGTGTTGCTGCGCTTTTTGCGCGGCTTGTACGTCTTTGCTGTTGGGCAATGGGGTGTTCAAGCTCGGGGCATAAATTTCGTCCAATAACACATGTTTGGACGCTGACGCGGTGGTTTCAATCAGTTGCATGGTGTTTCCTTTTGGGAGTTCAAGTTTGGGGTCACAAAAAACAGCGAATTGTGTTCGCCGTGTCTGTGGCGCTCAAATTAACAAAAAGTTCCTTGCCTCGCAATGAATGCATCGGGGCAGGGGGCTGCGGCAGACAATTCTTGTCATACCGTTGTACGTCTACAACAATCAAGCAAGGAGGGTGCCATCTTTAATGCATGCCCGCTGTATGTTATCCGTCTTGCCAGCGGATAAAGCACAGGGGTGATTTCATCGCAATGCAAAAAAACTGAAAGCCAAATGCACTGATTTTTCGTAAAATATCGGTTGATTGAATTTAAACTGAAGTGTCTTATGCAAATAATTGTCAACGGCACCCCCATGCAACTGCAAACCTCGCCTATGACAGTGCAGGCCTTGGTGACCCACATGCAGCTGACCGGTAAGCGCATTGCCATCGAGCGGAATGGCGATATTGTGCCGCGCAGTCAGTTTGAGCAGGTAGTGCTACAGCCTGGGGATACCTTGGAAATCGTTGGGGCCGTCGGTGGCGGCTAGGAGCCTGAATCCTCTTGGCCCGGCCACTTTCTTCCGCTATCGCTATTCATCATTGTTTTTAAAGAAAGACCCTTATGAGTGACTCTTTGCATATCGCCGGTAAAGCTTACGGCTCGCGTCTGTTGGTAGGCACCGGAAAATACAAAGACTTTACCGAAACACGGGCAGCCATTGATGCCAGTGGCGCAGAGATTGTGACGGTTGCCATTCGTCGCACCAATATCGGTCAACACGCCAATGAACCTTCTTTGCTGGATGTTTTGCCGCCTAGCGAGTTTACCTATTTACCGAATACCGCCGGCTGTTACAGCGCCGATGAGGCGGTACGTACCCTGCGCTTGGCGCGTGAATTATTGGATGATCACCGCTTGGTTAAGCTGGAAGTGCTCGGCGATCCAAACACCCTATACCCAAATGTCACCGAGACCTTGGCGGCGGCCAAAACTCTGGTCAAAGAGGGGTTTGACGTCATGGTCTACACCTCGGATGACCCGATTATCGCCAAACAGCTAGAAGACCTTGGCTGTGTCGCCGTTATGCCCTTGGCTTCGCTCATCGGTTCTGGTATGGGCATTTTGAATCCTTGGAATTTACAAATTATTATTGAAAACGCAAACATTCCTGTGCTAGTGGATGCCGGTGTAGGCTGTGCCTCGGATGCTGCCATTGCCATGGAGTTAGGCTGTGCTGGGGTGTTGATGAACACCGCAATTGCGGCCGCCAAAGATCCGGTACGTATGGCAGGTGCGATGAAAAAAGCCATTGAGGCCGGACGCGAGTCGTTTTTGGCCGGACGCATGGCCAAAAAGCTCTACTCTGCCAGCCCCAGTTCACCCACCACCGGAATGATAGGCTAAGGATGGCCAGCCACGACGCCTATGCCTGCGCTGTATCGGTGGCCACCGAATATCTGCCAGCGCAGTCCTCACCCGAGGCCGGACAATTTGTCTACGCATACACCATTACCATTACCAATACAGGCTCGGTGCCTGTGCAATTAATCAGTCGACATTGGGTGATTACTGATGCTATGCAGCACGTGCGGGAGGTGAAAGGGCTGGGTGTGGTAGGCGAACAGCCCTTGCTGGCGCCGGATGAAAGTTACAGCTACACCAGTAGCGTGGTGTTTAGTACGCCCAGTGGTGAAATGGTCGGTACGTATCAAATGGTGGCTGTTGATGGTCATTGGTTTGAGATCGAGGTGCCCACATTTTGGCTGCACCAAGCCGCAGGGTTGCATTAAGCGTGTTGGTCACCTCATACCAGGGTTCTATGCCAAGGTTTTTAAACCCAATGTTTTTAAAGCAAGGCTTGCTTAGGCAAGCGCTGACACTCGCCGTGCTGGCAATAACCGTGGCGCTCACTGGCTGTCAAACACTCCCCCCCCAGTCCGCCCCCTCATCCTCTACGCGTAGCCAGACCACACAGCCTGCCTCGACGCCGCCTGCAACCACGCGGCCAACGCCGGGAGAAAAAACAGCTAGCGATAAAGCGGCTGTAGATAAAGTGCCGAGTGAAAAGCCAGCCACTGATAAAGCGACTGCGCCAGCCTATGCTTTGCTCAAGCCAGTCGCTTGGTCAGTGTTGCCCCTGTTGGCACAAGAAGACTGGCTGGCCAGTTGGCAGCCTTGGTTGCAAAGCTGTCAGGCCCTCAGCCAAAAGCCCGAATGGCAGGCCGTGTGCCAAGCTGCCAGAGGGGTGAAGGCGGATGACGCGCAGGCAATACAGGCTTATTGGCAACAGTCGTTTACGGTATACAGCACCCAACAAGCGGACGGTGCGGCACAAGGCTTAATCACCGGCTATTATCAACCGGTACTCAAAGGGGCACGCACGCAAACCGCCAATGCCACGGTGCCGCTCTATAAAGCGCCTGCAGACCTGATTAATGTCAATCTGTCGGCGCTTTATCCAGAACTCAAATATAAGCGGGTGCGTGGGCGCTTGCAAGGGCAGACACTGGTGCCATATTTGACCCGAGCTGAGATTGAACAGCCTAGCGCCCCCCTAGCGGGCAATGAGTTGCTTTGGGTCAGTGATGCAGTTGAGGCGTTTTTTTTACAGGTGCAAGGGTCGGGCATCATCGAGCTAGACTCTGGTGAGCGGGTGTCTGTGGGGTATGCAGATCAAAACGGCCACCCTTATCAGTCGATTGGCAAATTGTTGGTCGAGCGTGGCGAACTGACGGCCAGTGAAGCCTCCATGCAAGGCATCAAGCAGTGGGGGCAACAGCATCCAAGCCAGTTGCGCGCGCTGTTAGATGCCAATCCAAGTTATGTCTTTTTTAAACTGCTACCTCCAGGGTTGTCTGGCCCACTGGGCGCCTTAGGGGTGCCACTCACTGCCGCGCGCAGTGTGGCGGTTGATCCGTTTTATATTCCACTTGGCGCGCCCGTCTATTTGGCGACCACCTATCCAAATAGCAACAAGCCCTTGCAACAGTTAATGCACGCGCAAGACACGGGCGGTGCAATCAAAGGCGGCGTGCGCGCCGATGTGTATTGGGGCGAAGGCGAATCTGCAGGCAAGCTGGCGGGGGCGATGCGTCAATCTGGTCAGCTATGGGTATGGCTACCCAATGGTTTTCCGTTACCACGCTGAAGCAGCATGCAGCGAGCGCGCGCCTATCAAGACTCGGAGTGGCAGCCACGGCTGGTCAATGCAGGCGCATTGCGGCCTTGGTTGCAGGCGCGTGGCTCACTCACGGCTAAGCTCAAAGCGCAGTTTGACGCTGTCAGCATACAGGGCTTGCAACAGGGATGGCGGCCTGCCCACCGAGATGAATGTCGGCTGTTGCATCTGCGTCCACAGACGCGGGTGTGGGTGCGCGAGGTGGTGTTGACTGCCTATAATCAGCCCTTGGTGTTTGCGCACAGTGTGATTGCACGCGAGGGTTTACGCGGGCCTTGGTGTCGTTTGCCGCAGTTAGGGCGTGTGCCGCTGGGAGCCGCATTGTTTGCCGATGCCCGCATACAACGGGGCGATTTACATTTTCGTAGACTATCTCGCCAACACCCATTGCAGCGCGCTGTCAATCATTGGTTGCCGCAAGCACACTCTCCACGCTGGGCCAGACGCTCTATGTTTAAGCGTGGGCAAGCGCAATTGCTGGTGACCGAAGTCTTTTTATTAGAGGGGCTGCGCGCCGCCGCTCGCCTACACAATCCCTTGAATGATTAGGACCGCCACACATCATCATGCGACCACTGAATCGCCTGCCTTGGCATGACTTTATACGATTGACCCGACTGGATAAGCCGGTGGGCATCTGGTTGTTGTTATGGCCCACGGTGTGGGGACTGTTGTTGGCGGGACAGGGTGCCCCGGATGTATGGGTGGTGTTTGTGTTTGTGCTGGGCACGGTGCTCATGCGCTCAGCGGGCTGTGCGTTAAATGACATCGCCGACCGTCACTGGGATGGCGCAGTGGCACGCACGCAGGCGAGGCCATTGGCCACCGGTGCGCTGTCAGTGCGGCAAGCGTATGCGGTGGCGTTGAGTTTAAGCGCATTGGCTTTTCTACTGGTGTGTAGTCTGGGTTGGTCCGTGGTGGTGTGGTCGGTGCCCGCCTTGTTTCTTGCGGTGAGCTATCCTTATACCAAACGCTTTTTTGCCTTGCCGCAAGCTTACCTGGGCATTGCATTTGGCTTTGGCATCCCTATGGCGTTTGTAGCAATCCAAGGGCAGGTGCCAGTCATCGCGTGGGCATTGTTGCTGGCCAATGTGTTGTGGTCGGTGGCCTACGATACCGCCTATGCCATGGTTGATCGCCCGGATGATCTTAAAATAGGCATACGCTCGTCCGCCATCACCTTTGGGCGTTTTGAAGTGGCGGCCATCATGCTGTGTTTTGCTGGCATGCTCGGCGTGTGGGCGATGGTGGCGCAACAGTTGGCCTTGGCTTGGCCGTTTTGGCTAGGCTGGCTGGGGGCTGGGCTGCAAGTGATTCAGCAATATTGGCGTTTGCGCACCCGCTTTGCAGCGGATTGTTTTAAGGCCTTTTTAGACAATGTATGGATAGGCGCCAGCTTGACTGTGGGCTTGGCAGTGGCGTTGTGGATGCCAGCCACGTAACCCAACCTGATTAAGCATGCTGCTGGGTCACCTCAATGTGAGGGCCTTAGGCGGTTTTGCGCAGCGGCGGCGCGGGTAGTTCAAAAGTGAAATCAGTCCAATATTGAAAAGGCGTCTGCTCAATCGGCGCCATGATCAGAATGTCATCTGACAGTTGCTGTAATTCGCGTAGGCTGTCTACCAGCGGCGCATCGGCTGTGGCAGGTTTTGCGGTTGGCGGAACTGCAGGCAGATTGAGTGTCTGGCAAGCAATGTCTT
>JAIXZQ010000296.1 GCA_027489475.1 Methylophilus sp. | reverse complement strand
GGGTCGTAGTAGTCGTATTCAATGGCGTATCCGGGGCGCAAGATGTGCGCATGCTCTAATCCACGAATAGAGCGTACCAGTGCTAATTGCACATCAAAGGGCAAACTGGTGGAGATGCCGTTAGGATAAATTTCATGTGTGGTGAGGCCTTCTGGCTCCAAGAACACCTGATGCGATTCTTTATCTGCAAAGCGGTGAATTTTGTCTTCAACCGAGGGGCAATAGCGGGGACCTACGCCCTCAATGACCCCGGTATACATGGGTGAACGATCCAAACCACTGCGGATAATATCGTGCGTCTGCGCATTGGTATGCGTGATCCAGCAAGGCAGCTGCTGCGGATGTTGTTGTACTGACCCTAGAAATGAAAACACCGGCACTGGAGTATCCCCCGGCTGTTCAGTCATCACACTGTAATCAATGGTGCGTCCATCAATGCGCGGGGGAGTCCCGGTTTTTAACCGTCCGGCAGGCAGGCCAATTTCTCGTAAACGTGCAGCTAATGACAGCGCAGGTGGGTCGCCTGCACGTCCAGCGCTATAGTGTTGTAAACCCACATGTACCAACCCCCCCAAAATGTCCCTGCGGTTAATACGATGGAGGAAGCATAAAAACGTAAACCAATTTGCGTCACCACCCCCGTTGCACGTTCGCCTTCAAGGATAATGTCATCTACGGCTTGCTGAAATAGCCACAGATTGGCTTGGTTTTCGAGGCGGCGGCGGATGGCCGCTTTGTACAATATTCGGTCAGCCTGGGCGCGGGTGGCACGGACGGCAGGCCCTTTGCTGGAGTTAAGAATGCGAAACTGTATGCCGCCTTCGTCAGTGGCTGCGGCCATCGCACCGCCGAGCGCATCCACCTCTTTAACCAGGTGGCCTTTACCAATGCCGCCTATCGATGGATTACAGGACATTTGACCCAAGGTTTCGATATTGTGCGTCAACAGCAGTGTTTTTTGACCCATGCGTGCTGCGGCCAATGCCGCCTCTGTGCCTGCATGGCCGCCGCCCACCACAATCACGTCAAAACGATCAGGAAAGTCCATCATAAAGAATCTTGAACTATTTGATTTAAAAAGAGATGTGATTTTAGCGTAAACTAGTCAAATGGTCATTGTATTCACTGTTTTGTTACATCTAATCTGTGATTTAATACAAAGTGTTTACGGTTTAATACAAATCAATAACAAGCAAGCCATATTTGCTTAACAATAGAACCATAGAATTTTCAGAAAACAACCAAGGAGCTTTATCCATGAAAATCAAAACAATGATGACAACCATCGGGGTATTATTTGCTGCAAACGCAATGGCTGATGTCACGAATGCTGAGAAGTTGGTCTACAAATATACCAACATTGCCCACTCGGCCAACCCAGCCTATGCGGCCCCTTCAATCACTGAAGGCAAAATTTTCTTTAATCGTAAATTCAAAACACCGAATGGCAAAGAAGCTTCCTGCGCCTCTTGCCACACCACCAACCCAGCCAACGTGGGTAAAAACATTGTGACCAACAAAGAGATTCCACCATTGGCACCTCGCGTAAATACTAAGCGCTTTACGGATATCGAAAAAGTGGAAGACGAGTTTACCAAACACTGTAACGACATCATGGGTGCTGATTGTTCACCCGCTGAAAAAGCAAACTTCATTGCCTATTTGCTGACAGAAACTAAACCAACCAAATAATCACGCATGCTTAGATATGTCTGGGATCCTTTTATTAGGATTTTTCATTGGTCTCTTGTGGCGGCGTTTGCGTATGCGTTTTATACGCACGCCTCCATGTGGGATAGACAACTGCATGCCTATGCCGGCTATGTGGCCGGCAGCCTGATTGTTGCCCGCATCATTTGGGGCGTCATTTCAACCGGCTATGCCAACTTTCATAGCTTTCCTCTCAACCCTGTATGGGCGTTGAAATACTTTTTTAAGTTACTCAAAGGCACTGCCCGACATTACATCGGCCACAACCCCATCGGCTCTATCGCGATTTATGCCATGCTTGGTCTTGGCATACTAACGGTTGGTTCTGGGTGTATCGTCCATAATTACGGCTGGGGCTATATAGACGATAGCTTAGCGAAGACCTTACACCACTATGTCACCTGGACGTGGTTAGGGGTGGTAGTTGTGCATGTCAGTGGCGTGTTATTCGAGAGCTATTTACATCACGACAATCTGATCTGGGCGATGATTACTGGCTGTAAGCGCGTGTGTAGTATCGAAGAACGTTTTAACGAACGTAATACGCCGTTTCCTAGGAAAAAAGCCCGGTAGTTATGCCTTAGTGCACGCAGCCAACCTTTCATAGCCAAGGTATGTCCAGTGGCTATCCTTTTTACTAAACGCATTAGAAATAGCGCGTCGATTTTTTTCTCATCAGCAGCAAAAGGTGTAATTAGCCTCCTAGGGTAATTACACTTACTTAATGGTCGCAAGATGAAACCATCCGCCCCGCGGTGATTGTATACGCTTATATCACCTCAAACATATAAAAAATGGATTAAGGCTTTATACGGCCTGCGATTGGATCATGCCAAGGAGCGTTAGGAGTATGCACTGCAACGCTGTTTTAACTGCCTTGATGCGTCTCACTGGTAAGACTCAGCGCTGATAGATGAGCACTGTGCAAGCAATTTCCACAGCATCAAACTAACCTGCAATGCCTTAAGCGCAAATACTTTCTATATGTGCGCTGTTATTTGCCAATGCAAAACCGACTAAAAATCTCACCGAGTAAATCGTCAGGGGTAAATGCGCCAGTAATGGTACCCAATGCTTCTTGGGCATAACGCAACTCTTCAGCCAACAACTCTGCGGCGGATAAACGCTGCGCAGCATTTTGAAGGTGCATATCCACCGTCTGCAAGGCATCCAAATGACGCGCTCTGGCCATAAACACCCCTTCGCCTGAAGGTTGAT
>JAIXZQ010000311.1 GCA_027489475.1 Methylophilus sp. | reverse complement strand
TGGAAGTGACTTCGCCCTTGCGCAAGGATGCCACCATCACCAAAGAATATGTCTGCCAGATTCATGCCATCCAGCACATTGAGATGCGGGCGCTGGAGCGTGGCTATCTGCAAGACATTTTTGTCGATGAAGGGCAAATGGTGAAACAGGGGCAACCCATGTTTAAGATCATGCCCAACGTGTATGAGGTTGAGCTGCTCAAGGCGCAAGCCGAGGCTAAATCGGTAGAGATTGAATATCAGAACACCAAAGCGCTGGCCGAGAAAAACATCGTGTCGCCCAATGAGTTATCTATGGCCAAGGCCAAGCTCGAAAAAGCCAATGCCGAAGTCAAGCTGGCGCAAACCCACCTGAACTTTACCGATATCAAAGCGCCGTTTACCGGCATCATGGACCATCTGGCGGTGCGACGTGGCAGCCTGATGGACGAAGGCGACCTGCTCACTACCTTGTCGGACAACAGCCGCATGTGGGTATATTTTAATGTGCCAGAATCAGAATACTTAGACTTTAGAGACCAGCACGACAAAGAAAAAGGCGTGCAAGTACGACTGCGGATGGCCAACGGCAAGGTGTTTGACCAAGCCGGCACCATAGAGACGATTGAGGCGGACTTTGACAACAAAACCGGCAATATCGAATTTAGAGCGGGCTTTAACAACCCTAACCGCGTGCTCAGACATGGCGAGACCGGCACCATTTTGATGGATGTGGCCTACCCCAATGCCATGGTCATTCCGCAAAAAGCCACCTTTGAGATTTTGGACAAAATCTACGTCTATGTGGTGAACAAAAACAACAAACTTGAGCAGCGTTTGGTCACCGTAGCCGCCGAGATGCCGCACCTCTACATCATCAAGTCTGGCCTCAAAGAAGGGGAGCGCGTGTTGATTGAAGGTCTGCGTCGCGTGCATGGCGGCGACACCATAGACGTCAACTACAAAGCCCCGGAAAAAGTCATTCCAGAGCTAGAACTCTACGCAGAATAGTCTAAAGGTCACTCACTATGCTCAATGTATTTATCAAGCGTCCGGTGATGGCCATCGTGCTATCACTGCTGATGATGTTTATGGGGGTGCTGTCTATACGCAGCCTGCCCACCTCGCAGTTTCCTGATATTGCGCCGCCGCGCGTGATCATCTCGCTGGCTTATCCCGGCGCCAGTGCCGACGTGCTGGTGCAATCGTCACTGATTACCATAGAGCGCGCCATCAACGGCGTGCCGGGCATGAAATACATCATCTCAGATGCCACCAGTGCGGGTGAAGCGACCATACAGGTGATTTTTGATCTGGGGGTAGACCCCAATCAGGCCATGATTAACGTCAAAACCCGGCTAGACCAGGTGATGAGCCGCTTGCCGCAGTTGGTGCAGCTCGAAGGGGTCATTGTCGAGCGCGTACAGCCCAGCATGCTGATGTATATCAATCTGTACAGCAAAGATAAAAACGCCGACGAGAAGTTTTTGTTTAACTTTGCCAACGTCAACGTGATTCCTGAGATTCAGCGCGTGAACGGCATTGCCCAAGCCAAAATTTTGGGCAGTCGCCAATATGCCATGCGTATCTGGCTCAATCCAGACCGTATGCGGGCCTACAAAGTCTCTACCGACGAGGTGATGGAGGCGATTAACAACCAAAGCATTATCGGTCGTCCGGGGCGCTTGGGGCAAAGTTCGGGCCTGAACGCACAATCTAAAGAGTATGTGTTGGTCTATCAAGGCCGCTACAACAAGCCCGAACAGTACGAAGACATCATCGTGCGCGCCAATGCCGAGGGGGAGATTTTGCACCTCAAAGACATTGCCAAGGTCGAGCTCAGCAGTGAGTTTTACGATATTTATTCCAACAAAGACGGCTACCCGTCTGCCGCTATTGTGCTCAAGCAAAACTATGGCAGCAATGCCAGTGAGGTGATTGAAAACGTCAAAAAACGGATGGAAGAGCTCAAGCCGGTGTTTCCTGAGGGCATGGACTACGAGATTAACTACGACGTTTCTAAGTTTTTAGATGCCTCCATCGATAAAGTGCTGCATACCTTGGTTGAGGCGTTTGTACTGGTTGCGCTGGTGGTATTTATCTTCTTGGGTGATTGGCGCTCAACCTTGATTCCGATTTTGGCGGTGCCGGTGTCGTTGGTGGGCGCCTTTGCCTGCATGCAGATGTTTGGCCTCTCGATTAACCTCATCACCTTGTTTGCGCTGGTGCTGGCCATCGGCATTGTGGTGGATAACGCCATTGTGGTGGTGGAGGCGGTGCACGCCAAGTTTGAAGAAGATGCCCACATCACGCCCTATCGCGCCACACAGCAAGTGCTGGGTGAAATTGGTGGCGCCATCGTGGCCATCACCTTGGTGATGACCGCGGTATTCGTACCGGTGGCGTTTATGACCGGCCCTGTAGGGGTGTTCTATCGCCAATTTTCTATCACCATGGCCTCGTCGATTGTGATTTCTGGCATTGTCGCGCTGTCGCTCACGCCGGTGCTGTGCGCCATGTTGCTCAAAAACACGCACGGGCAAAAAAAGCGCAACACGCCGATTAGCCTGTTTATCCGTGGCTTTAACCTGGTGTTTGAAAAAGTCACTGGCCGCTACACTGGCTTGGTTGACCTGATTGTGACGCGCCGTATTGTCACCCTGCTGATTATTGCTGGGTTTGGCTTTGGCACCTTTGTCATCAACAAAACTTTGCCTTCAGGCTTTATCCCCGGTGAAGACCAAGGCATGATTTACGCCATTATTCAAACCCCGCCCGGCACCACCTTGGAGGCCACCAACAAAGTGGCGCGCCAATTGCAGGCCGTCGCCTCCAAAATCGAGGGCGTGCAATCTGTATCCTCGCTGGCGGGCTATGAAGTACTGACCGAGGGCCGTGGTTCGAATGCCGGCACCTGTATTATCAACCTCAAAGACTGGGCTAAGCGCAAGGTCAATGTACATGAGGTGATGGAAAAACTTGAAGAGAAAACGCGTGACTTTGGCGCGGTCATTGAGTTTTTTGAACCGCCCCCCGTGCCGGGGTATGGGGCCGCCTCCGGTCTAGCCTTGCGCCTGCTGGATAAAACCAACGGCACCGACTACCATGAGTTTGACAAAATCAACCAAGAGTTCATGGCGGCGCTGGGCAAACGCAAAGAGCTGACCGGGCTGTTTACCTTTTATGCGGCCAACTATCCGCAATATGAGCTGGTCATCGATAACAAGCAAGCCATGCAAAAAAATGTATCGATTGCCAAGGCGATGGAAAATCT
>JAIXZQ010000226.1 GCA_027489475.1 Methylophilus sp. | reverse complement strand
TGCCTAACACGATATAAATGGTGATCAGTGCAGTCAGAATCAGCCAGGGCTGACTGGCCATAGAGGCCTGAAATGCCTTGGCCTTGCCAGAAAACGCGCCATGCACACTGTCTGGCGGTTGCAAGGCGGCAAAGGCCGCTTCAATGGCTTGACTGGCTTCTTCGAGCGCCACCCCTTTGGCCAGATTAAATGACAAGGTGGCGGCAGCAAATTGTCCCTCATGATTGACCGCCAACGGTGTATTCACCATCTCCCAGCGGGCGAGGCTAGCCAGCGGAATGCGTTGATTTTGCGCACTGGTCAGATAAATATTATTCAGCGATTCAGGACCTTGTGCGTAGCGACCCGCCACGGTGAGCACCACATAATACTGATTCAGTGGTTCATAAATGGTGGACACCAGACGTTGGCCAAAGGCATTGTTGAGCGCAGCATCAATCTGTTGCTGGGTGATGCCCAATCGGCTGGCGGCGTCTCTATCCACCACCAGATTGGTCTGCAAGCCTTTATCCTGCGCATCACTGCTGACATCCGTGAGTTGCGGTAGCTTGGCCATGGCATCGCGCAGGCGTGGCGATAGCTGGCGCAAATCGGCGATATTGGTGGATAACAAGGTGTATTGATATTCCGCCGAGCCTGGGCGCAAGCCAATATTAAATTCTTGTTGTGGCCGCAACCGCAGTGACGCACCCGCCACCCGCTCCAGTTGCGGCCGCAAGCGGTCTACGACTTCTTGTGCCGACACCGACCGCTGGTCACGCGGCTTGAGACGGGCATTCAGCATGCCGGTATTGGATTGACCGCCGCCAAAGCCGCCAGTGTACTCATAATAGGCCTCAATATCCGGGTCGCGCGCAATGATTTGCATAAACTGCGCGACTTTGTCACGCATCGCCCAAAAGGATAGATTTTGATCGCCCTCAAAATTGCCTTGCAAACGGCCAGTGTCTTGAATCGGAAAAAAGCCTTTGGGCACTTTGGCATACAAGGCTACATTACACGCAATGGCTAGCACAAACAGCCCCAAAATCCACCCAGCGTGACGCAGGCTCCAGCGTAGCACCGCGGGATACAGTCCGGCCAAGCCCACGCGGAGTGACCATGTTGGCGGTCCATCAGGCGGTGGCGTCGCTCCGCCGGCAGAGGTGAGCGCTAAAACCGCATGGCGACGGTGCGGCTTGAGGAGTTGCGCGCACAGCACCGGGGTCAGGGTCAGTGAAATCAGCAGTGAAATCAACACCGCACTGGCCAAGGTAATCGAAAACTCACTGAACATGCGGCCCACCACCCCTTGCATAAAAAGCAAGGGAATGAAGGCCGCAATCAGCGCTAAGCTCATGGCCACCAAGGTAAACGACACCTCATGCACGGCGCGCATGGCGGCTTGCAGGGGGCGCAAGCCCGCTTCCAGATGGCGCATGGTGTTTTCAACCACCACAATGGCATCGTCAACCACAAAGCCGGTGGCAATAATCAGCGCCATCAGGGTCAGATTATTTAAACTAAAGCCACACAGATAAATGACAGCCAAGGTGCCAGACAGTGAAATCGGGATGGCTATACTTGGAATCAAGGCGGCGCGACCACTGCGTAAAAATACAAAGGTCACCAAAATCACCAGCGCGACCGAAATCAGCAAGGTCTGTTGTACCTCATGCAAGGAGGCACGCACAATGGTGCTGCGGTCTATCAGTACTTCCATCTTTAACCCGGGCGGCAGCAAGGGTTGCAAGCGCGGCAACAAGGCTTTGATGCCATCGACAGTGGCAACGATATTCGCCCCGGGGATGTTATTCACCGAAATAACAACCCCGGGCTTGTTTTGTATGGTGCCCATGCTGCGCAGTTCTTGCACCGAATCTTCTACCACGGCCACATCGCGCAGCCGAATGGCTGCGCCATTGCGCCACGCCACAATCAGCTCAGAAAAGTCCGCTGCCCGTGCCCCGGTGTCGTTGACGTCTAGCATCCAGCGTTTGTCGCTGCTCTCTATCATGCCTTTGGGCAAGTGCGCATTGTTGTTGGCAATCGCGGTGCGAATTTGCTCCATACTGACGCCATATTGGTTGGCTGTCAGTGGGTTAACTTCGACCCGCACGGCGCGCAAGGCACTGCCGTTAACATTGACCTGACCGACGCCATCCACCTGAGAAATACGCTGCCCGACCAAGCTATAGGCAATGTCATACAATTCGCGTTGGCTATAGCGGTCTGAGGTCAGTGCCAGATGCATAATCATGGTCGGACCGCTCTTACGCCAGGTCGGGTTGCTCTGCATGCCTGCAGGCAGCAGCGGCAAGGCGGTATTGATGGCAGCCTGTACATCGCGCGCGGCACTGTCAGCATTGCGGTTCAAGTCAAATTGCAAGCTAATGCGGGTCTGACCCTTGGTGCTGCTGGAGGTCATTTCATTCATGCCCGCAATGGTGCCTAGCGAGCGTTCAAGGGGCGCCGCCACTGCCGCCGCCATGGTTTCTGCACTGGCACCGGGCAATCGGGCAAACACATCGATGCTGGGCATCTCTACCTGCGGCAACGAGGCGATGGGCAAGGCAAAATAGGCGCCCACGCCGGGCAGCGCAATGGCCAGCGCCAGCAAGGTGGTGGCGACTGGCCGCCGTAAAAACACGGTCATGGCGCTCATAGACCAGCGCCCTCAAGGTCACCAGGGGGCGCGTCGGGCGGGGTGTTCGTCTGAGGCCGCAGTCGGCGTGCCAGCCGATCAAACGCCAGATATACCACCGGCGTCGTGAATAAAGTGAGCAATTGGCTGAGCAACAGGCCGCCTATCATGGCGATGCCCAAGGGCGCGCGCAATTCTGCACCCGGGCCATGCCCGGTGACCAAAGGCACGGCACTGAATAGCGCCGCCAGGGTGGTCATCAAAATAGGTCTAAAGCGCAGCAAGCAGGCCTGATAAATCGCTTCTTGCGGCGATTTGCCGTGCTGTCGCTCAGCTTCAAGCGCAAAATCAATCATCATGATGGCGTTTTTTTGCACGATGCCAATCAGCAGAATAATGCCGATAATGGCAATCACGCTGAGCGGGTGACCAGTTAACCGCAGCGCCAGCAGCGCCCCTATGCCTGCCGAGGGCAGGGTTGAGAGGATGGTCAGCGGATGGATATAGCTTTCATACAACACGCCGAGCACGATATACATGGTCAAAATGGCGGCCAGCATTAAAAACAGCTCGTTGCCCAGCGCGGCTTTAAATGCCGCCGCCGCACCTTGAAAGCGGCTCAATATGGTGGCCGGAAAAGCCAGCTCTTGTTTGATTTCGTCGATTTGCGCCAGTGCATCGTCCAGTGCAGTGCCTTCGGCCAGATTAAACCCGATTTCCACTGCGGGCAGTTGGTCCTCGCGGTTGACCACCAGCGCTGCCGGTTGCTCGCTAAAGCGCGCAATACTGGCTAGCGGCACTTGGCGGCCGCTGTTGCTGGTGACAAACACTTGTTCCAGCGCCTGTAGGCCTGGCCGTTGTGCGGGCGCCGCTTCCATAATGACGCGGTATTGGTTGGCTTGGGTAAAAATGGTGCTAATCATGCGCTGCCCAAAAGCGTTATACAGGGCATTGTCTACATCCGCCAAGCTGATGCCCAGCCGTCCAGCCGTATCCCTGTCCACCACGATGGCAGCCCTTAGGCCGTCCTCATGCTGATTATCGCTGACATCCGTGAGGCCGGGCAGCGCCTCTAGCCGCTCCATCAAGCGCTGCAACTGGGTGGTCAGCGCTTGCGGGTCTGTGCTGGTGAGCACATATTGAAACTGGGTGCGGCTCACCCGGTCAGACAGGGTTAAATCTTGCACAGGCTGCATAAAGACCCGCAACGGGCTATCCGCCTCTAGCTGGGTTTGCAGCCGTGTAATCACCGCACTGGCACTGGTTTGTCGCACCGGATAGGGCTTGAGATTCACCAACAAGCGGCCACTGTTGTGTGTGGTGTTGACGCCATCCACCCCCACCACCGAGGACAGGCTTTCTACATCAGGATCTTGCAGAATCTGTGCTGCCAGGGCCTGTTGCTTTTGGCTACCTTGGGCAAAGGCGTCCGCACCATCGGCTTCGGTAATGACTTGGATAAAGCCAGTATCTTGGGTTGGAAACAGGGTTGTGGGCA
>JAIXZQ010000343.1 GCA_027489475.1 Methylophilus sp. | reverse complement strand
TTAGTCATAATGCAGCTGGCAGAGATTAAGCTGGCGCGTCACACAGAGATTCCCTTTGCGGGCGGTGTGCTTGGCTATTGGAGTTATGACTTGGGGCGGCGTATAGAGCCGCTGCCGGTGCAGGCGCAAGATGATTTCCCGGTCCCTGAGATGCTGGTTGGGCTCTATGCATGGGCCATTGTCGTTGACCACCATTTGCAACGCTGTCAGTTGGTCTCGCATGGAATTGCCTGCACAGCACCAGCCTTGCAAGCCGTGCAGGACCGACTGCTGCAAATGACAGTATCAAGTCAGGAAGCGCCCCCAACGGCGGAGTTAGTCCCCCAGCCCCAGCAATCATTTGCCGTGACGGGCGCGCTGCAATCCAATCTATCCCCAGAACAGTATGCGCAGGTATTCACGCAAGTTAAAGACTATATTGCGGCAGGCGATTGCTATCAAATCAATCTGGCGCAGCGGTTTTCAGTGCCTGTGCGCGGCGATGCGTGGCAGGCTTATCAGACCTTTAGGCAATTGAGTCGTGCGCCGTTTATGGCCTATATGCAGGTGACCGATGCCAATAAACAGCCATTCTCTGTCCTCTCGATGTCGCCCGAGCGCTTTTTGCAAGTACGCGATGGCGTGGTAGAAACGCGTCCGATTAAAGGCACCCGTCGTCGCCATGCCGACCCCAGTGCCGATGCAACAGAAGCGGCTGATTTGGCGGCCAGTATTAAAGACCGTGCCGAGAATCTGATGATTGTTGATTTATTGCGCAATGATATTGGCAAGGTCTGCCAGATTGGCTCAGTCAAAGTCACGGCCTTGTTTAAATTGCAACGTTTTACCAATGTGCATCATATGGTTAGCATTATCCGTGGCACTCTAGCCAAAGGCTTTCATGCGGTTGACTTGTTGCGGGCGTGCTTTCCTGGGGGCTCGATTACCGGCGCGCCGAAGTTACGTGCCATGCAGATTATTGAGGCGCTAGAACCGCATAGGCGTGGGGTGTATTGTGGCAGCATAGGCTACATTGGTTTTGATGGCGGCATGGATACCAATATCGCCATACGTACCGCAGTCATCAGTCAGGCGTGTATGCGCTTTTATGCCGGCGGAGGCATCGTGGCGGATTCTGATTGTGCCCAGGAATATCAAGAAACTTTAGACAAAGCGTCACATTTTTTTAAATTGGTCGCGCATTATCAAACGCAGACCGAGGATGCAGAATCATGTGGGTCATCAAGTTAGGAGGCAGCGTCACACGCCAAGACACGCTGATGCATTGGTTGCGGCTGGTGGCAAGGTTTGGCGACGGTCAGATGATTATTGTGCCCGGTGGCGGACTGTTTGCCGATAGCGTACGGGCTTTTCAGGCCATGCGCGCTACCCACGCCGAGGGTCATTTGGATGATGTACAGGCACACAAACTGGCGATTTATGCGATGGACCAAATGGCGCATAGTCTGGTAGCCATGTGTCCGGAGTTGGCACTGGTACGTAATCCGCTCGAGATCGCAGAGCGTGGATGGCAACACCGCGGTCTGATTTGGTGTCCCAGTGAAATGGCTTTGCATACACAAGACGATCGCCATCCGTTGTTGGCCAGTTGGCAAGTCACTTCAGACAGTTTGGCTGCGTGGTTGGCCTGGCAATGTGAGGCTAAACAACTGTTGTTGGTGAAGTCGGATGATCGCTTGGAGCCGTTGCAGTCAGAGTATGATTTGCCGGCGTTGCAAGCGCAAGGCATTCTCGATCACGGCATGACCGATTTGCTGGCCAACGCACCCTTTGCCACTTGGGTCTGTCACCATCGTCAATCTGCATTATTTGCGCAGCGGCTAGACCCAACGTTGCCAGTCAATCCGGCGGTTTTATCAGGGTTGGTGCGTACTTAATGTGGCGGAGATTTGCTAGACCTGAGTGCGTCAGACGCCCCCAGCAAAGTATGTACTTAAGGCCTTGAGTTAACTCGACGCAGTCGATTTTTCAAAGCGACCAAAATGCAGCATGATGGTCGGTAAAATGAGTAAATTCAGCACCGTTGAAGAAATCAGCCCCCCGACAATAATGGTCGCCATCGGCCCTTCAATTTCACGGCCAGGTTCACCACTGCCAATGGCTAAGGGCAACAGCCCCAGCGCAGTCACCAGCGCGGTCATCAACACTGAGGGCAGTCGCTCACTGGCACCGCGAATGCAGGTGTTCAGATTCCAGCTGCAGCCTTCATGGTCTATCAGATGTTGAAAATGCGACACCATCATGATGGAGTTGCGTAAAGTGATACCAAACAGGGTCACAAATCCCACCAAGGTTCCGACAGAGATCCAACCACCGGCAAAAAAGGTGGCAATAACGCCGCCGATGAGCGCAAACGGCAGGTTGGCAAAAGTTAATAACAAATTGCGCATACGGCCAAACGCGATATACAGCATCAGAAAAATAGCGACCCCAGCCACCAATGAGTGCACTACTAGGTCTTGCCGCGATTGTGCATTGGCTTCGGCTTCACCAGAAAATTCCATATAGTTACCGGCATTGAGCTGGATTTTCTTCTGCAAGGTTTGCCGAATTTCTTTTAACAACAACGATTGGTCACGTCCGCTCATATTGGCAGTGATGGTTTGAATCCGTTTGGCCCCAGAGTGCAAAATTTTTGAGCGGCCGCCTTCTTGAGCAATATGGGCCACGTCTGACAATTTGAGCATTTGGCCTTCGGGGTTAAACAGCGGAATATTACGCATATCGCCAATATCGTCGCGTGCATCATCCTGCAGTAACACGCTGACACCAATCGCCCGGTTACCCATATACACATGGTTCACTGGCACACCTTCATAACAGGCGCGTACCGTATCCAACACATCCATGGGTTGCAAGCCCCACAAGGCCAGCTTTTCTTGTTTTAGTCGGATGACAATTTCAGGGGTTTCTGGCGGCGATTGCACCATGACATCGCGTACCCCTTTAATGGCACCAAGCGCTTGAGCAACTTTTTGTGCGTCACGGTCTAAGGCGTCCAGATCTTGACCAAAAATGTTGATGACCAGCCCGGCAGCATAGCCAGAAATGGTTTCTTCTATACGTTCGGTTAAAAATGTATTGATGGCAAAGTTGGCACCGACAAAGCCGGTTTCAATTTTGCCATCGAGATCGTCATCCACGGCTTCACCCGCCAATTCTTCGCGGATGTCATGCAGAATGCGCGCTTGCTCGGCGCCTGAACCGGTGCCGATTTCGACCTCGAATTCACTGTAATGGGTGCCAAAGGTATCGGCAGCGTTGGGCGCGCGCCCCACCCACTGGGCGACGCTTTTCACCCCAGGAATGTGTAGCAATACTTTTGTCACTTGGTTACCCAATGCCAACGACTGCAGCTCGGAGGTGCCCGGCACCGTGGTCATATGCAGAATATAGTGGCCTTCGCGCAAAGCTGGAATAAACTGACTTCTAAACAATGGCAAGATGGCTAAGCCAAGTGCAATGGAGATAAAGCTGGCTGCCAAAATCAATTTATAACGTTGTTCGATGCGGTACAGCACACTGACATAGCGTTGTTTTAGCCAGCGCAAGGCAGGGGAATCCTCATCTTTAAGCGGCGCATGACCCAGCAGCATATAGCATAGGGCAGGGGTCAAGGTCAGGGCGACCAGCAACGAGGCCAGAATGGCGGTGATATAAGCATAACCCAAGGGAGCAAATAGCTTGCCTGCCACGCCAGACAAGGTGAGCAACGGTAAAAACACCAGCGCCACAATAATCGTGGCATAGACCACCGAGCTACGTACCTCCATTGAGGCATTAAACACCACCTGCGAGACTGGCAGAGGCTGAGACAGCAAACGATTTTCACGCAGCCGGCGGAAAATGTTTTCGGTATCAATAATCGCATCATCCACCACCTCGCCCAATGCAATCGCGAGGCCACCCAACACCATGATATTTAAGCCAACGCCATATTGGTAAAGCACCACCACCGCGGTCAGCAGTGACAAAGGAATGGCGGTGGCCGAAATAACCGCCGTACGCACATTAAATAAAAAGGCAAACAGCACCAAAATCACCAGTAGCGAGCCAATCAGAATATCCGAACGCAGGCTATGAATTGCGGTTTCAATAAAGTTGGCGGGTCTAAACAGGCCTTCATGCAAGGTCACTTGCTGTGCGGTTAAGCTAGGCTTGATGTCGGCAAGTTTTTTTTCCAGCAGCTTGGTGAGGGCGTAGACATTTGCACCTAATTGGCCTTGTACCGACAAATAAACTGCGGACTCACCGTTAATAGCCGCCGAGCTGATGGAAGGGGCTGCGCCTTCTGTCACTTCGGCAACATCACTGATGCGTATGGTGCGGCCCAGTTT
>JAIXZQ010000237.1 GCA_027489475.1 Methylophilus sp. | reverse complement strand
CTTCGCGCTCACCCAAAGCTGGGGCGCGCTTATATCTTGAGGGCGGCGCAGAGGTTGAGGTGTTGGGTCGAGTGGCGGATATGTTTCATTTGCGCTTGTTAAATGAGGCTTCTTGGTTTTACTTTTTGGAGCAACACGGACAACTGCCGTTGCCACCTTATATTGAACATGAAGCTGATGCGTCAGATGACCAGCGCTATCAAACCGTGTTTGCCAAACATGCGGGGGCTGTAGCGGCGCCGACGGCGGGTTTGCATTTTGACGAGGCATTGTTGCAGTCGCTCAAAGATAACGGCGTGCTCGTCAGATTTGTAACCTTGCATGTAGGGGCGGGGACATTTCAGCCAGTCAAGGTCGAAAACATTGCCGACCATCATATGCATAGCGAGACGTATCATTTGCCAGCAGACACAATAGAGACTATCCTCAGCGCACGTGCGCAAGGCAAACGCATTACCGCAGTGGGCACCACCAGTATGCGTACCTTGGAAAGTGCAGCGCACGCAAACAAGCTGTTTGCACATCATGGCGATACAGATATTTTCATCACTCCCGGCTTTGAGTTTAAGCTGGTAGATCGGTTAATCACTAACTTTCACCTGCCCAAAAGCACACTGATGATGCTAGTATCCGCGTTTGGCGGTTACGACTTTATGCGCAGTGCGTATGCGCATGCCATTGCGCAGTCATATCGATTTTTTAGCTATGGCGATGCCATGCTCATCACGCGGGCACACAAGCAATAAAACTTGAGACGTTCACTGCGGTCTACTTTGCACTCATAATACTTTACGGATGACGGAGATATGCATTTACCCCACCCTCTGATTGGCGGTTTGGCCTTATGTGGCTTGAGCTTGCTCAGTTTTACGATGCCTGTTTCAGCGGAGATTTTGCCAACCGCTGAAATAGGCATCAAAATTCCGCTGGCAAAAAAACCGACCACCCGCCCAATGAACGTGGCCTATTTGCCAGCGACCCAATGTTATTACATCGCTGACGGTGGCTTGGCCCCCTTGGGCAGCGATACTGAAGCCCCGATTTCCAAGTCTGAGGTGCATGCTTATGCGAGCAATGGTAGCTATTTGCAATCAGCCAAGCCTGGGTTTGATAACCGCGCGCTGTATTACAACGCCAATTCGGGCAAGATTGAAACCGTGACTTATAACGTTTCTAGCGCGGTGGGCTTTTTGCCAAATACCGGCATTTACAGCCTAGAAGTGGACGAAAAAGGCCTGCTGACGGGTAACTCTGATGAGTTGTCGCAATACAACCCGGCCTTTGGCGATGCGGGCACCATGCCGAGCTATGATGCGGCGGGTAAACGCTACTTTGCCAAGCAAGAGCGGAGCAATTTGGTGTATGTTGTAGACATCAAACAACGTGAAAAACTGCAAGAGATCAAGCTTGACTTTGCCAAGGCACAAGTCGCGCACGACGATGTCAGCGACCACTTTATCGCCTATACCGGCGTTGCCGGCAATGAACTGGCGTTACTGGATGTGGACCACAAAGCGGTGTTGATTTTTGATTTACAAGGTCAATTTGTGGGTAAAAGCCAGCTACCTGCGCAGATGAAGTTGCGCTCACAAAACCACTTTAATGGCTTGGGCTATAGTAACAATATGCTGTTTGTCTATCATGAGCCTGAAGGTGAATTTGGCACTTATTATGGCTTTAAGGTGGTGCAATAAGGTGGGCATTGATTAAAGCTCGTCGCACGCCTCGGCCATAAAAAAACCGCAGTCAGCAGACTGCGGTTTTTTTGAGGCTGCGCTGTGATTAACCGCCTAATTTACCTGCCAAGGTGGCTGACAGTTGTCCAAATACCGCACCCAGCACGCTGGATACGATGACCAACAACACAGGATTACTCAAGTTAGCCGCAGTGACATTACCTGCAGTATTGGCGGTCAGCGCTAAGCCAGCTGCCGCGGCATAGCCATAGACATTGGCTGGCACCACAGAGAGCAGATTCACGCCGGCGACGATGACCAGCGGGAACACTGTGATGGCAATAATGATAGGCGCGGCCAACACCCCTAAGCCACCCAACACCCCTGCGGTGACTAGATATAAGGCAATGCCGGCCAGCACAGCGCCATAACTCATCCCAGCAATGGTTTTTTGCAATGCGGCCGTATCCGCGCCGGTATGAAAGAAACTTGCCCAAGCAATAAAACCCACCCACACTAATGCAACTCCGGCCAATGGATTTAATGCCAGAAAAGCCCAAACACCACCTAAAACTGCGATACTGACTGCCAATGCGGTTAACTTCGACATCTCATTCTCCCCGTTAATATGTGACTTTTAGATAGGATTTGCTACAAGTTGCACACATCACGTGCATCTTTGATGACGCGCACAACTTGTGTGCAGAATAGAGCGGAGTGGCCTGCTAATGCAAGCATTTTTTTACAGGTGTAGTACGGATGCCGAGATGTGTGAAGATGGATTAGCGTGACGCTGATTGCAGACCCGCGGAGTAATGCCAGTGTTTATGCCAAGCGCCGACCACTAATGCGGGATATTCAGGCTTGCCCAGACTGCCATTGTAGCGACCCAGTGCACGGTAATAATCACCGCCCTCCATATCCAGGTAGTGGCGCAAAATAGTGCATCCGTAGCGCAAATTAAGCCGCATATCAAATAAATTATGTTCAGCTGCACCGATGCTGCGCACCCAAAAAGGCATCACTTGCATAAACCCGCGCGCGCCCGCGCTTGAAACCGCATATTTTTTAAAGCCACTTTCTACCTGAATCAGACCGAGCACCAATTGCGGGTCTAGACCAGCGCGGGTGGCTTCATAATGCACGGTTTTGAGAAAGTCTTCGCGATATGCCGCATCGGGCAGTTTTTTTGCCAAGCGGGCAGACATGTCTTGCATCCAAGCCTGTGCCGCGGGCTCAGAGTCAAACATTAAGCGAGGCGGAGCAAGGTCACTCACCGATTTTTGCATTACCGCCTTCACGCTGTTGGCCAAGGGTTCTTCGCGCTGATTGCCGGCGAGCGCCGACAGCGCGCACAGCGCGAAAAAAAGACCAGAGTAAACGTTGACCCAGCGAGACATAGGGCTATTGTAATCCCAGTTAGCGCATGGGTCAGCCATCAAACAAGGGGCAAAAGCCCAGCTATTTAATGCCCTAACAGGGGTTTGAGCAGCGTTAGTGCCTCTGTCAGGGGCAGATTGCGCGCTTGCGCGTCGGTGCGTCCTTTGTATTCGACCTGACCTTCGGCCAGACCACGGTCGCCAATCACCAGTCGATGCGGAATCCCCATTAAATCGCTTTCGGCAAACATAACGCCTGGGCGCTCACCGCGGTCGTCGAGCAACACATCAATACCCGCCTGCTGCAATTGGCTATATAAGGCCTCGGCCGCTTGCTTAACCGCCTCGCTCTTATCGAGGCCAATCGGGCAAATCACCACCTCAAACGGTGCCATGCTCAGCGGGAAAATGATGCCTTTGTCATCATGCCCTTGCTCAATCGCTGCACCGACGATACGCGATACCCCAATACCATAGCAGCCCATCTCCATGACCTGCGACTGGCCATGCTCATCCAGATAGGTGGCCTGCATGGCTTGTGAGTATTTGGTGCGTAACTGAAAAATATGGCCCACCTCAATCCCTCGGCATAAGCGTAAAGTGCCTTGACCATCTGGGCTAAGATCGCCCTCAACCACGTTGCGAATATCGGCAACCAGCGCGGGCTCAGGCAGGTCGCGACCAAAATTAACGCCTGCCAAATGCTGTTTAGGCTGGTTTGCCCCACAAACAAAGTCCGCCATCAGCGCGACGCTACGGTCGGCCACCACCCGCACTTGCGGGCTCACGCCTACCGGGCCGATAAAGCCGGGGGGGCAGTGCAAATGGGTGCGGATTTCTTCTTCGCTGGCCAATCTAAACGCTTGCACGCCGGGCAGTTTGCCAAATTTCACTTCATT
>JAIXZQ010000187.1 GCA_027489475.1 Methylophilus sp. | reverse complement strand
TTTATTGCCTAGATAGCGTAGGGCATCTGCTGGAGTTTCTTTATCACCCGCCCATTGTGCGACATCTGCAATCCGCCCAGTCTTAAGCCGGCATCTGCTGTGTGGCGATGTCACAAAAAAGCCTCCAACGATGGAGGCTTTTTTTATGTGGCGTGCACAATAACCTAGGGTCATAGGCACTGGGTGACGCTAGTCATCGGTAATAATCTTGATTGTCAACGTTTGGTCTTTGTCCAGCACAGTCAGTAAACGATCAATATTCGGATGCTTACCGGGATGGTCTTCGGCATCTAAAGTATGTTCGGCGTATAAAGCCAAGCCTTCAACTGCCGCATCGGAATTGATTTCACCAAACACTTTAAACAAATGGTGATACACCTTAATAGAGCCTTGCGTGCCCGGTTTGTTTTCAATCACGCCAGCCGGTTGTTGCGCGGCGTCATACAGCTCGATGCGTTTGACATGTTCGGCGCTGTCTAGGGTGAGTAAGTTGTCACTGAATTTTTGCATGATAGGCTCTAGGTTACTACAGAATCTTTGCGCGTTTTAAGTTACTTTTCATGATTGGCTATCACAGGCGTTGACTGAATGCGGTCGCGGGTTAACTGGACAACGGGTAACGGTGTGACATGCGGATGCAGGCTACGTCACAGGGGTTACACATAATAGGCTGTGCGGGTCATCACCGCAGAGGCTTGGCGCATGGCCCACTTGAGCGGGGGCGGCAAGGTTGCCGCACCCAACTGCTCGGCGGTCTGCGCATGCTGTTCTTCGTCTTGTTTCATCTGTGCCACGATGGCGCGTGAGGCGAGATCTTGTTCTGGCAATTGTTGCAAATGACCTTCTAAATGCGCAGAGACTTGATGCTCGGTCTCGGCCAAAAAGGCTAAATTCCAGCGGTCACCCAATAAGCCCGCCGCCACACCCAAGCCAAAGCTGGCACCATACCACAGCGGATTGAGCAGGCTTTTGCGCCCCCCCAGTGCCTGTATGCGTTGCTCACACCAAGCCAAGTGATCCACTTCTTCACGCGAGGCCTGTTTTAACGCCTCTACATTGGCAGGCGCGCGCGAAACCAAGGCTTGACCACTGTAGAGCGCTTGGGCACAGACTTCACCCACATGATTCACCCGCATTAATGCGGCGGCATGTTGGCGTTGCTGATCATTCAGCGCGTGATCGTTGCTGGCCGCATCAGCCGGAACAGGGCAAGGGCGGCTGGCCACCGCCTCACTACACAGGGTGCGTAAGCCCATATCCACCACATGGATAATTTTATCTAGGGTCAGTGGTGGAAATGCAGGCTTCATAGCTAATCGTGTGTATTCCTGTGTTGTCTCAATTAGGGTTTTGCAGCACTGACTTTGGCTGGCTCAGGCGCTTTTTGCACTGGCTGACCTTTGAGCAGATTTAACGCCTGCATAAACTGGAAGTCATCTTTGCTGGCAGGCTCAATCGGGCCGCGCGCTTCGGCGTGTTTTTCCTCTTTCAGCTTTTCAGCTGCGGCACGTGATTTGGCTTCATCAACCGCTTTGGTTTCGGCTGCATTTTTTGCATCGGTTGGGTTAGACAAATGACGTTTTAAATCAGCTTCATGCAGGCTGAGGCTAGGGTCAGAACCATCTTCTACCTGTACGTCAGGCACGATGCCTTTGGCCTGAATCGAGCGACCATTTGGCGTGAAGTAACGGGCGGTCGTCAATTTAATGGCGCTGCCATTATTCATCGGCAATATGGTCTGTACTGAACCTTTACCAAAGCTTTGAATACCCATAATGGTTGCACGTTTGTGGTCTTGCAGTGCGCCGGCAACGATTTCTGAGGCAGAGGCTGAGCCTGCATTAATCAGCACCACAATAGGCACCGCTTTAAACTCTTCTGGCAAGTCTTTCAGATAGTCTGACTTACCGCGACGTGCATAATCCATAGGGGTGGCGGTTAAACGCATTTTAGAATCCACCACGCGACCTTCGGTGTAGACCACCAAATCATCTTTAGGCAAGAACGCCGCAGATACCCCCACCGCAGCATCCAGCAAGCCGCCAGGGTTGTTACGCAGGTCTAATACCAAGCCTTTGAGTGGCGCCTTGTTTTCTGCACGCAGATTTTTCAGGGCCTTGGCCAAATCTTCACCAGTTCGGTCTTGGAACTGAGTGATACGAACATAACCATAGTCTTGCTCTATCCATTTGTTCTTAACGCTTTGCGATTTAATCACGGCTCGGGTCAGCACAAAGGTCAGTGGTTTATCTTCGCCTTTGCGCAACACGGTTAAGGTAATTTTGGTGTCTGGCACCCCACGCATGCGTTTCACCGCATCGTTCAACGTCAGGCCGCGCACTTGCGTGTCATCCAACTTCATAATCAAGTCGCCGGATTTAAGCCCTGCCTTGTAGGCGGGGCTGTCTTCGATGGGGGTCACCACTTTCACCAAGCCGTCTTCCATGGCCACTTCAATCCCCAGACCGCCAAATTCGCCTTGGGTGCCGGCTTGCAGCTCTTTATAGGCATCGGCATCCATAAAGGTGGAGTGTGGGTCCAAGCCTTGCAACATACCAGACAAAGCTTCATTAATCAGTTTTTTGTCTTCGACGGATTCCACATAATCAGATTTCACTTTGGCAAAC
>JAIXZQ010000215.1 GCA_027489475.1 Methylophilus sp. | reverse complement strand
CCAACTGAAGAACATTTGATGCCACTCTTTGTGGCGGCTGGCAGTGCACAAGGCGTGGCTATCCGCTACACCCCTGAAACCACGTACGGCATCTTGGCCATGGATTGCTATGCTTGGACTGAGACCAGCAACCAGACCAAAGTCACGCCGTCGCGAAGTACAGGATCAGATGAACCGCACGGAGAGGCTAATCAGCGCGGATGAAGATAAATTGGATGTCGATCAGCGCAATTGATACTGATTGAGTTTATTCCACAACGAGCGCTCGCTGATTTCAAGCAGCTTGGCGGCCTTGCTTTTATTGCCTTGGCACTGATCGAGCGCCTGCAAAATCAGGCGGCGCTCAATCACTTCCGTGGCTTGCGGAATCGATAATGACGTGGTGGGGGCCAAGGAAGGACTGGCCGTGCTCGGCTGCGCAGGCGCAAGTATGCTCGTGTCTAGGCTCAATTCAGCCGGTAAATGGCGTGGCTCAATCGGCTGTTGCCCGGCCAGAATCGCAGCACGTTCAAGAATGTTTTCTAATTCACGCACGTTGCCTGGCCAGCGATAGGCTTGCAGACAGTGGCGGGCCGCAGCGCTGAGCTGAGCATGCCGTTTTTGCAGAAAAAAGTCGGCCAATATGCCTATGTCCTGTGCGCGTTCGCGTAAAGGGGGCACCGACAGTTGAATAACGTTTAGACGATAATAGAGGTCTTCACGTAATTTGCCTTCTTTGACCGCTTGCAATGGGTCGCGGTTGGTCGCGGCAATCACGCGCACATCCAGCGCAATTTGCCGGTTACCGCCGAGTTTTTCAACGACGTTTTCTTGTAACACGCGCAACAGTTTGGATTGCAATTGAATCGGCATCTCCGTAATTTCATCGAGAAACAGTGTGCCGCTATTGGCCAACTCAAACTTGCCCACGCGCTCTTTCACTGCGCCGGTAAACGCACCTTTTTCATGACCAAACAGCTCAGACTCCAAAATATCCGCCGGAATGGCTGCGCAGTTAATGGCGACAAACAAGGCGGATTGTCGGGGAGAGGCTTCATGCAGGGCCTTTGCAACCAGTTCTTTACCGGTGCCGGTTTCACCAACAATAAACACGGTGGCCCGTTCTGGTGCTACCTGTTGAATCATCTGCTTGAGGCTTTGCATGGGCGCGCTGTCACCTATCAGGCCGGTGATTGGAGCTTGCGTGGTCTCGCGTAAAAAGCTGTTTTCCAGTTGGATACGCGAGACGGCCAAGGCTTTTTGAATGGCGATTTCTAAAGTTTCGAGCTCAAAAGGGCGCAGAATGTAGTCGCTGGCCCCCAGCTTCATCGCCTCTACCGCGGTACGAATTTCCCCTTGAGCCGTCACCATAATAAACGGTAAGCGCTCGTATTGTTTACGCAAAGCCTCAAGCAATTGCAAGCCAGTCATGCCCGGCATATGCAAGTCACTCACCACTAAGTCTACTTGCTGGCTACTCATCAAGGCCAAGGCCTCTCGGCCATTGCCTGCAGACAGCGCTTTGTAGCCTGCTTGACGCAAGCTGATTTCTAGCAGGCGCCGCATGTGCGGTTCGTCATCAACGGCAAGAATGGTCGCGGGTTGGGTGGTCATGGCTGTAATGGCGCGCGCGGAAGGGTCAAGTTAAATTGGGCGCCTTGCCAAGGGCTGGCGCAGTAACTGATTGTACCATCGTGCGCCTCCATAATTTGTTTAACCACCGCCAGCCCCAGCCCGACGCCGCCTGCACGCTGGGTAAAAAAGGCTTCAAACAAGTGTGCTTGCTGCGCGGGGGCGACCCCGGGACCATTGTCCGCCACCTCGATGTGTGCCTGTGTCGCATCGGCATATACCTTGACGTGAATCTGTCCGCCTTCCGGCAGAATCTGAATGGCATTCATCAGCAGATTAACCAAAACCTGCGTCATCTGATCTTGGTCGGCCGCCACCACCAGCGGGCCGCTGGAGTCAAACTGCAAGTGAATATGTTTTGCATCAGCTTGTTTCTGCAACATGGTCAATACATGCTGTACATGGCCATGCACATCAAGCGGAATTTTGCTGGGTGGCCGTGGACGGGCAGAGTCGATCAGGCTGCTGACTAATTTGTTGAGACGTTCGGTTTCCGAGATGATAAAGCCCAACACTTCGCGGCCATCGTCACTGAGTTGCGGTTCACGCAGCAACACATCGGCAGACGAGCGCATGATGCCCAAAGGCGTGCGGACCTCATGACTCATGGCCGCGGCCATTTCGCCGACCACCGCCAGCTTAGCCGCGCGGGTCAGTTGTTGCTCGGTGGCCTCCAACTCTTGCACCATGTGCGTAAAGGCGCGATGCAAGGCTTGCACTTCGACAGGCCCTTGCGCCTCAGGCGCGCTGACAGCAGGCTGCCTAAATCGCTGTACATAGCCGGTCAAGGCTTCAAGCGGGCGGCTGATATTGTCGGCAATCGGCTGTGCCACCAGCACGGATAACAGCAAGATAATGCCTAATAAAATGATAAAAATAACGCCCAGTCGGTGCACCGGTGCCACCGCTACTGCATGGTCTTTGTTGAGTCGAATCTGCCAGTGATGCAGCGGCAACTGACTGTCTATCGGGACTTGTGTATGCAGGCTATGTCGTTGGTCTGACCAATGCGGTGATTTTGCCAACACTTGTTGATTTGCATCGACCAGCGCCAACTCAGTGCTGTGCTGGGCGGCGTGGTCAAGCAACTGATTCACGACTTGCCAATTAAATGTGGCGACCAGCGTGCCCATTTTTTGCAGAGTGGTTTGCGAAAGAATGGGGGTAGACATCATTAACTGGGGCGCACGCAACGCATGCAATGTCATGCGCTGACCATATTCCATAAAGTGCATCCATTCAGGCGGCAGGGGCAATGTCTGGCCAAGTGCCGCGGGCTGGCTAGAGGCAATGATTTTGCCCTGAACATCCACCACATCCAGTCGCAGATATTGGCCGGCATAGCTGCGCTGTGTCTCAGCCAAAAAAATAGAAAGACGCTTATCGATATCGTCAATGCGCACATCCTGCATCACCGCCAACTGGCTCCAGCTCAGCACGTTTTGCACTCTTTCAGTCATCACACTATTCACGTGCTCTGCAACCGCGCGGCCAGTGGTCTCTAAATCACGCTTGATTTCGACCCGCAAGGCCTGACGGGCCTGATAAAAACTCAACACACTCAGGGTGAGGGCAGGCAGCAGGCCGGTCAGTAAAAATGCAATGAGCAGCATTTTTCGCAGTGTGAGAGAGGCGTGCAGGCGCATGAGTTGTGAGAAAATAGGCTTATCTAACAGTTGGCATCATCGTCATGAACATGCGGCAAGCTCAACTATTGCAAAATGCGGCACACAGGCTGAGCAACTTATCAAGAGACAGGCGGAACACGCAATGACCTTTGTACGTCCATGGATGCTGCTCAGTGTAATTTGCCTGAGTATGCTATGCAAGCCGCTGCAGGCGGATGAGTCCGCCGACTTTTGGCAAGCGTTTCATCTTGGCGGTTACAGCAGCGGTGATTTGCGTATTCCGCACGATGAAACTGCGGCGCTGACCTTGAATGAAATCAGCATGATTCTGACTTGGAATCGCGGCGAACGGTTGAGCTTTTTTGGTGAACTCGAACTCGAAAACCCCTTGGCCTACGAGGCTGAACATGCACTGAATGGCAAGCGTGGCAATCTCGATCTTGAGCGCTTTTATTTTGACTATAACCTGAACGAACAAAGCAATCTGCGGGTGGGCCGTTTTCTCACCCCAGTCGGGCGTTGGAATCAACTGCATGCCCCTCCTTTGGTGTGGACAGCCAGCCGACCTTTGGCCACAAGACGATTGTTTTCGGATGGGCTCAACGGCGCCATGCTGTTTGGCAGTGTGCCTTTGGGGCAAGTGGATATGGATTATCAGGTCTATGTCGAAGCCCTCAAGGACCAGCACCGGGATGACACAGAGGTGGGCTACCGCGATGTCAGTGGTGCACGTCTGGCATTCAATAATCTGTTGGGGCGTGGCAGCCGTGACGCCGGGCTGAATACCCTAGGTCTGAATCTGATGCGCTATCGCAAAGACTTGCCTGGCTCACCGACCTATCATTTACTCGGGCTGGATTTTTTGCTCGAACTTAATCGCTGGGAGTTGACGGGAGAAATGTATGCACGCCGCACCAGCAACGGTGCCGAGGCAGGACATGGCGGCTATATACAGAGTGCCTATGCCGTGGGCAGTGACTGGTATTGGATTACGCGGTTAGAGACGCTACACGAAGTAGACAGCCGAGATGCAGACCGCTGGATTGTGGGCATGACCAAACGCGTGAAGCCTAATCAGCTGCTCAAGTTTGAGTTGATCGGCGGCAGCGAAGCCTACCACGATGTGCCCCGTGGCTTTGTAACCTCGTTTGCGGTGATGTTCTGATGCAGTGGCAAGCGATGTATCATTACGCTGGGTGGTCGTTAGGCGGTGGGCGACCCTTGCTCATCGGTCTATTGTTGGCATACTTATCCCTCACCATGGCCAGTGCCTCAGAGGATAGCCGTCCGATTGCCGTGATCGTGTCGGCGCAACCGAGCTTAGCGCCCGCGGTGCATGTCGATGACTTGAGTTTGATTTTCTGGCGCAAAAAACTGTTTGCTATGCATGGACAGCCTTTGCGGCCGGTCAACCTTAGCAGCGAACATCCGCTGCGTGTGCGTTTTTCACAGCAAATTTTGCGTAGCTCACCTAAGTCGCAGGTCAGCTATTGGAACGGCCTGTATTTTCACGGCGTCCAGCCACCGTTTACCGTGCAGTCAGAAGAAGCCATGATTCGCTATGTGGCCGAAACCGACGGCGCGATTGGTTACATCGACGCCTGTCATGTAGACGACCGTATCAAAGCCTTGTTTTGGTTGACGGCAGGAAAACTCGCCACAGACTCGCCAGCGCTTCATTGCGAGAATTAAGCGCAACCTATGGCATGGGATGCAGGTGTTGGCGTTGCTCTTCAATCAGCTCGCGGTTTTGCGCCAGCCAGCTAAATTGGGCATGGCAGGTCTCCGATTTCAATTCATAGGCGGTCAACAAACTACAAAATACATCGTCATGGCTGAGCGGAAAGTTTTCATACAGCGCGATTTGCTCGCGCTGATAATCAAAATGTTGACCCAGCCACAGAATCGCGGGGACATGCGTCTGTTCTTTGGGCGCCATGCTATACGGCGCGGCATGCAGATATAGTCCGTGTTCACCCAGGGACTCGCCGTGGTCGGCCACATACAACATGGCGGTTTCATGGCTATGGTCGTATTTTTTTAGAAACTGAATCACTTCTGATAAGAAATAATCCGTATATAAAATGGCATTGTCGTAGGCGTTATCAATGGCTTGCTGGCTGCATTCTGACAACCGTCCCGACATACAAATCGGCGTAAAGCGTTTAAACGCCTTGGGATACCGCCGGTAATATTCCGGCCCATGGTTGCCCATCTGATGCAACACAATCAAGATATCCTGCTGGGCATGTTTGGCCACATAGTCATCCAATCCACTTAACATGCCCACGTCTCTACACTCATTGTCGTCACATACCGGGTTGAGTGTGGGCGATTTAAAGTCTTGATAAGGGACCCGTAACGCCACGCCCTTTGAGTCGGAGTTATTATCCCGCCACAACACTTGCACCCCATGCTGACTCAGCACATCAAGCACGTTTTGCATGTGCAAGGCTTTCTCTTCATCGTAGGTTTTGCGGGTCAACAGCGAGAACATACAAGGCACGGACACGCCAGTAGAGGTGCCGCATG
>JAIXZQ010000354.1 GCA_027489475.1 Methylophilus sp. | reverse complement strand
TGGCTATGGCCGCCTAAGCGAGATGATTGATTGACACGGAATCATGCAAACAGAGGCCGCAGAAGACAACCTGCTTTGTCGGCGTAAACCATGCCTGCTAGCGCTTTACGCAGACTTCTATGCCGGTGTTGCCGCCTTTAAAGGCGGGTTCAAAGTAAAATTTTCTAAAGGTCAGCTGACCTTTGCTGTTTCTTTTAAATTCCGCAATGCCGGTGCCATAGTCATGGCTGGGGCCGCCATATTCGCCCTGCACCGTGGGCAAGGCAAAATGCATGGCGGCCACCATGCCATGCGCTGCGGCATGGCCGCGATAAACGCCGTAATCAGGCACTGTTAAGCTAAAGTCGTAACTCGCATCCTCGCCTTTGCTGTGTTCTGGGCGTAGCTTCATGGTGACTGTACCGGTGTATTGCCCCTCATGCGCGTCTATGCCACTACAGGTATATTCGCCGCTCAAGTCTAGCGCTTGCGCCTGCACACTGAAGCTGCCTGCCAACAGTGCCCATAGGATTTTTTTGGCGCTGAGTTGTAGTCTGTCTGTCATCGTTTCACATTCCCTTTACAAACAAGTGATCTGTCGCCGCAGTTACAGCACCTGGCACCACAATTTATCGTGGTGCATCACGTCCATCCACAGGGCCACTAGACTTAGGCTGATTAAGATCAGCCCGCTGATTCGAAACCCAATGGCCTCGCCCAGCCAGTCTGGCAAACGACGTTGCCCCCACTGCCAGAGCAAGGGTGCAGCGGCCAGCAGCAGTGCCGAGCCGGTGGCAAAGGCCATCATGACTAATGCACCTTGCAACCATTGCGATTGTAATGAGGCCAGCAACACCGCGGAATATAACAGCCCACAAGGCAACAGCGCCCACACCATGCCGGTGAGCAAAAAGCCAAGACGCGGGTGCTGTGTGCGCGACCGCAACCAACCCCAAATCGCTTGTGCGCGTGCGACCGCCCATTGCGGCTGACGTCCGGTGAAGAGTAGCAACAGACCCCAAGCAAAAATCAGGGTATGTGAAAAGGTCCACAACGGTTGAAAGACATGGCTTTTATCGGACAGCCAGGCCAGGCCATGTAAGGTTTCTGCAGCCACGCCGCCGAGCAGCCCATAGCCCAATAGACGGCCCAGATAAAAGCTCCATGGCACTTGACTGACTACTGGCAACGGAAAGCGCCGGACCGTGCAGGACACTGCGTGTGTGGACTGACCGATAGGCGGGTTGGAGGAACGCGCATGCAAGGTGCCGCAAGCCGCACCACACATGGCGATACAGTGCGGGCCGCCTGCCAGCCCCATGACAAAAGCGGTCAGGAGTAAGCTGGCTAACATGCTGGCAGTTTAAAGGATTTTAGAAAACCTTGCACGATTGGCATCGTGCTGCAAATAGCGGTCAAACACCATGGCGATGGCACGCACAAAATACCAGCCCATCTCGGTGACTTTCAATTCATCGTCTGACAGGGTCAGCAAGCCTTGTTGCTGTTTATCTGCCAACTGTTCCAGCTCGGGCTGAAAATAGTCTTTAAAACGGATCATGTAAGACAGTTCTATAGACTCATAACTGAGTTCACCATGGCACATAATGGCCATAATCACCGCGCGACGAATCAAGTCATCGCGGCTTAACGCCAAGCCGCGCACAATCGGCAATTGGCCTTGATCAAGCAAGTCGTAATACTCTTCCAGTGTTTTGGCATTTTGGCTGTACGTCGCCCCCATTTTGCCAATCGCCGAGACGCCCAACGCCAGAATATCTTGGTCAGCCAGCGTACTATAGCCCTGAAAATTTCGATGTAAGCGGCCCTGTTGCTTGGCAATGGCTAAGGCATCTGTGGGCAGTGCAAAATGGTCCATGCCAATATACACATAGCCCGCCTGGGTTAATTGCTGTATGGCTTCTGACAACATTTGAATCTTGGCCACCGCGGTAGGTAATTCTTCTTGCACAATGCGCCGCTGCGGCTTAAAGCGTGAGGGCAAATGCGCATAGCCATACAGCGCAATGCGGTCAGGCCTACACGCAATCATCTGTGCAATGGTAGCGCGAAACGAGGTGGGTGTCTGGCGTGGCAAGCCATAAATCAAATCTGCGTTGATTGCACTAAACCCAAGCTCACGCGCGGCTTGCATTACACTGGCGACTTGCGTATACGACTGCACCCGATGCACCGCTTGTTGCACATCGGCATCAAAATCCTGCACCCCAAAACTCAAGCGATTAAAGCCTAAGCCGCGTAAATGCGCTAAGCGCTGCGCATCTACCGTGCGCGGGTCGATTTCAATGGCATATTCGCCATCCGCGGCAAAACTAAATGACTCGTTGAGCAGTTGCATCAATTGGCTCAACTCGGCATCGCTTAAAAAGGTTGGCGTGCCTCCGCCCAGATGTAATTGATTGACCTGCTGACGCGGTTGCAATCGGGCTTGCTGCAGCAACAACTCTTTGTGCAGATAATCCAGATAAATCGCGCCTTGTTCGTGACGCTTGGTGACGATTTTATTGCAGGCGCAATAAAAACACAGCGAAGCGCAAAACGGAATATGGATATACAGCGATAAGGGCTGCGTCCATTGGCTGATATTGCGTTGTTCTAGCGCCTTGCAATAGGCCGCGGCGTCAAAAGCCTCGACAAAGCGGTCAGCCGTCGGATAAGAGGTATAGCGCGGCCCCGAGACATCGTAACGCTCGATCTGCGCCTGGGTTATATGTAAGGGTTGTTTCATGGTCACTTGTCGTGGCTATCCTGTATAGACCTGCGTCTGGCGGTGAAGCGCCGCGTATGATGCTGACCACTTTGCCACAAAACAATCGCGTCGCATTTGATGCAAGTCAACTGCGGACGCACGGCCCACAGGCATAATGCCTGCATACTGATCAGGAAGAGGCCATCCGATGTTTAATGCATACAGCCAACAAGACGACCACAGCCGTCAAGAAGCGTATAATCTGCCACAAGATTCCC
>JAIXZQ010000059.1 GCA_027489475.1 Methylophilus sp. | reverse complement strand
CTGTGCGCATGGGGCCACGTACCATGTCGCGCCGCCAGTCTTTCATGAGTTAGGCGCCGATGTGATTGCCATCGGCAATCAACCCGATGGCCTAAATATCAACGAGCAAGTCGGCTCTACGCATCCGCAAGCTTTACAACAAGCCGTGATTGCCCATCAGGCCGATCTGGGCATCGCTTTTGATGGTGATGGTGACCGCGTCATGATGGTGGACGGTGCAGGACAGTTGTTGGATGGCGACCAATTGCTCTACATTATCGCCATGGGCTTGTATGCTAAAGGCAAACTTAAAGGCGGTGTGGCGGGCACCTTGATGACTAATCTGGCGCTAGAGCATGCTTTACAACAGCACCAGATTCCGTTTGCGCGTGCCAAGGTGGGCGACCGCTATGTGCTCGAACTCTTGCAGGCGCGCAATTGGAAACTGGGTGGCGAAAACTCTGGCCATATTCTCACCCTAGACAAACATACCAGTGGCGATGCCATCATCGCCGCCTTGCAAGTCTTGCATTCGTTACGCGAGAGTGGCAAAACGCTGCAAGCCTTGGGCGAGGGGCTTAAGCTTTACCCGCAGGTGTTAATCAACGTGACGACACAACAGCCGCTGGATTTACAGCAACCCGCCGTGCAAGCCGCCGTACGACAGGCAGAGGCTGCGTTGCAAGGCGAGGGTCGGGTGTTATTACGCGCTTCGGGGACCGAGCCCAAAATCCGGGTCATGGTCGAAGGTCAACATGCAGAGCAGGTGCAGGCGCAAGCAGAACAATTGGCCGCAGTGATTCGACAACTGGCTGCCTGAGATTTAGTTAAGCGTGGTTGGTAGCACATCATCGTTAGAGCGACATTGCTAGTGCGTGATTATGTAACGCTCTAGCATGCATCGAACCTGCCCATGGTTTAGCAGGACATCCCAGTTGCAAAAAACGCGCCGCCCGCCACATGGTGTATGGTACGCAGATCGTCATGGCCATCAAACTGCCAACGACCATCATTAAACACCCGTGTATCGGCCTGTGCGGCAATCACCTCCGCGACGAATAAATCATAGCTGTCTTCAATATGCTGTTCGGGGATGACTTTACATTCCAGCCAAGCGACACAGTCTTTCACCAGCGGCGCACGGATTAACTCCGCAGCAAAAGTCTGAATACTGTATTCAGCAAACTTGTCGGTGCCTGGTAAATCACGGCCGCTAATACTGCCGACTTTTTTTACCAGTTCGATTTGCTGCACGCAGGGCAGGTTGATGGCAAATGTACCTTCGGCTTTCATCAGTTCACGGGTGTAGGTTTTGCTGTCAATGACGACGGTGACTTTGGGCGGTGTAAAGTCTAGCGCACACACCCAAGCCGCTGCCATGATATTGCGTTGATTGCCATGGGCGCTGGTCATCAAGCAGGTTGGGCCATGATTTAGCAGTCGGGTGGCCTGAGATAAGTCAATATTCGCCATCAACAGTTACTTTTGCCAAGTATCCTTTAAAGTCACTGTGCGGTTAAACACAGGCTTGCCCGCCCCACTGTCTTTGCGGTCTGCAACAAAATAACCATGCCGTTCAAATTGATAGCTATCCCCTGGCTGTGCCTGTTGCGCGCTGTGTTCCAATTGGGCGGTGATGATTTTGACGGAATCAGGGTTGATATCTTCTAAAAAGTCTTTGTCGCCGCTACCAGGATGCGGGTCTTTAAACAGGCGGTCATACAGACGGATTTCTGTGGTGTAGGCATGGTTGGCGCTGACCCAGTGGATATTACCTTTCACCTTGACGCTGTCTGCCCCCGGGGTGCCGGATTTGGTGTCTGGCAGGTACTCACAATGCACTGTAGTCACATTGCCAGCGGCATCTTTTTCGCAGCCGGTGCATTTGACTACATAGCCATAGCGCAAACGCACCATGTTGCCTGGGAACAGCCGGAAGTAGCCTTTAGCAGGTTCTTCCATAAAGTCTTCGCGCTCTATCCACAATGTTTTGTAGAGCTTGACCACGCGTTTGCCGAGTTCTGGTTTTTGCGGGTGGTTAGGGGCGTAGCAGTCTTCGTCTTGACCTTCTGGGTAGTTATCAATCACCAGTTTGATAGGGTCTAGCACGCCAATTTTACGGGGGGCGGACTCGTTGAGGACTTCGCGCATGCAGTCTTCTAAGATGCTGTAATCAATCCAAGAGTCTGCCTTGGAGACGCCGATACGATCGGTAAACAGTTTGAACCCTTCTGGTGTGTAACCGCGGCGGCGCGCACCAGCCAGCGTCGGCAAGCGAGGGTCATCCCAACCGGAGACATGTTTTTCTTCTACCAGTTGAATCAGTTTGCGCTTCGAGAGCACCACATAGGTCAGGTTTAGGCGCGCAAACTCATATTGATAAGGCACTGGATTGGCCAGTAAGCCCGCTTCCACTAGACGTGCCATCAGCCAATCATAAAACGGCCGCTGGTCTTCAAACTCTAGCGTACAAATCGAGTGGGTGATTTGCTCCAGCGCATCTTCAATCGGGTGGGCGAAGGTATACATCGGATAGATGCACCAGCGGTCGCCGGTATTGTGGTGATGCGCGCGGCGGATACGGTAAATGGCCGGGTCACGCATATTGATGTTAGGCGAAGCCATGTCGATTTTGGCGCGCAATAACATACTGCCATCTGGGTGTTTGCCATCGCGCATCTCGCGGAAAATACGCAGGTTATCTTCTACGCTACGGTTGCGGAAAGGCGAATCTTTGCCTGGCTCTGTCAATGTGCCGCGGTTGATACGCACTTCATCGGCAGTTTGTTCATCAACATAAGCATGGCCATGGGTTATCAGGGCTTCTGCGGCCTGATACATGATGTCAAAGTAGTCAGAGGCGTAATACAGGTTTTGTTCTCGCCCGCCATTTGGCGTCGGGTTATCCCAGCCAAAGCCCAGCCATTGCACCATGTCAGAGATGCTGTCCACATACTCTTGGCTTTCTTTTTCTGGATTGGTGTCATCAAAGCGCAAATGGCAGACGCCAGCGTAATCACGCGCCAGGCCAAAGTTTAAAAAGATGGATTTGGCATGACCAATATGCAAATAGCCATTTGGCTCAGGCGGAAAACGCGTGCGTATCTTGGCAAAATCCACTTGGCCGGTGGCCTGATGCGCAGCATCGCCCGGGCTCCCCGCCCATTTTTTCTGGGCGTATTTCTGCTCAGCGAGGTCTTTTTCGATGATGGCGCGAATAAAGTTAGAGGCGGGCGCAACAGGGTCTTTTTCGGTGGACATGACAATCTTTGTAATAGCAATGAAACGTCTATTTTACACGCGATGACGGCGCACCCAAAACGCTTAATAGACGCGGCTTTGCTGGGTTGACGGGCAATGCCTGCGAACGGGTATGCTACACTGCCAGCTATGTTTGTTGTCCTTGCATCCTGCGGCTTGTTTGTCCATGAATAAACTGGCTTTTCCATTATTGGCCGTACTGGCCGATGGCAAGTTTCACTCTGGTGAGGCCTTGGCACAGCGCTTTGGCGTCACACGAGCAACGGTCTGCCATGCCTTGCATGCCGCGCAAGCGATGGGTATTACGGTATTTTCAGTGCGAGGTCGCGGTTATCGCTTGCCACACCCTGTGACCTTGCTCAACGCGGAATCGATTGTGCATGCGTGTGGCGATGCGGCGGCCAGCGTGCATGTGCAGGTGCTCAGCGAGGTCGATTCCACTAACCGCTATCTGATGCAAGAGCGTGTCCGTGGCTTGCCGAATGGCAGTTGTGTCACTGCACAAATACAAACCGCTGGCCGTGGTCGCCGTGGCCGCAATTGGGTAACCCAGTTGGGCGGCAGCTTGGCGTTTTCATTGCTGTGGCGGTTTCACACTGGCGCGTCTGGCTTGTCTGGCCTCAGTTTGGTTGTTGGTTTGGCCTTATTACAGGCTTTACATGCAGAAGGATTTAACGTTGTACAACTGAAGTGGCCCAATGATTTATTAGTGCGGCAACAAGAAGGCTGGCACAAACTGGGCGGGATATTGATTGAGTTGCAAGGCGATATGGAAGGCCCCAGCACGGCTGTGATTGGTATCGGATTAAATCTTGCCCTAG
>JAIXZQ010000183.1 GCA_027489475.1 Methylophilus sp. | reverse complement strand
TCAAACCATAGAGCAGGTGCGTCGTAATCTGAAAGCGCTGAACGCTGATGCACAGATGCTGGCCGAAGCCGCTAAAGAAGGGCGTGTCACCGTGCGTGCGAATGCCGATCGTCACCCCGGTGATTATCGCAAGATTGTGCAAGGCATGAACAACACCCTAGACATGATTATAGAGCCGGTGTTGACCGTCAAAGCGGCGTCGGAATCTATTCACTTGGCGGCGCGTGAAATCGCGCAAGGCAATGCAGACCTGAGCCGCCGCACAGAAGATCAGGCCGCCAACCTAGAGAAAACAGCGTCTAGCATGGATGAGTTATCTACCACCGTAAAACAGAACGCCGAAAACGCTAAACAGGCAAATTATCTGGCGGCACAAGCGTCGACGGTGGCAGTGAAAGGCGGCGAGGCCGTGAATACCGTGGTTAATACCATGAGCGATATCAACGCCAGCGCGCGCAAGATTGAAGACATTATTTCGGTCATCGACAGCATTGCCTTCCAAACCAATATTTTGGCCTTAAACGCCGCCGTTGAAGCCGCTCGCGCGGGTGAACAAGGCCGAGGTTTTGCAGTGGTGGCAGCGGAGGTAGGCAATCTCGCCCAACGCTCCTCAGTGGCTGCACGAGAGATTAAAGAATTGATTAACGACTCCGTCAATAAAACCGCCGAAGGCAGCCGTCAAGTGGAAGAGGCGGGCAGCACCATGCTGGAGATTGTTGATGCAGTGAAAAGAGTGAGCGTCATTATTGGCGAAATTGCTTCTGCCTCTAATGAGCAAAGCTCAGGCATTGCACTGGTGAATGATGCTGTGGTGCGTATGGATGAAGTAACGCAGCAAAACACGGCCTTGGTTGAAGAAGCCGCTGCCGCTGCAGAATCCTTGATGGATCATGCCAGTGAGCTGGCAACCGCCGTGAGTGTGTTTATCGTTGATGAGGCCAGCAGTGGCGGATCAACAAGCAGTGGGAATGCTGACTGGCGCGCACCCGCGCGCATGGTCAGCAATGGTTAGGGCAGTGGCTTAGTCCTTTTATGTAGATGTACTTTTTATCAGGAGTATAAAAATGGCAGTGATTGATCGTGTACTTATTGGCGAGGGTTTGGTCATCGAAGATCGCCCTGATGGTTCTGGCTTGGACTTGAAAAATGTGGCGCATATCGACTTGATTATGGGACCACGCGGTAGCGCTGCAGAAGACGCATTTTGTCGTACGCTCACCGACCAAAAACAAGGGGTAAACGGGTTATTGGCGATTGCAGCGCCTAACATGATGGTTAAACCCAACACCGTGATGTTTAACAAGGTGACCATCAAAGACGGCCGTCAAGCCACGCAAATGTTTGGTCCAGCACAACGCGGTGTGGCCATGGCGGTGATGGATTGTGTCGCAGACGGCACCATTCCACTCGAAGAAGCCGATGATGTGTTTATCTGTGTGGGCGTGTTTATTGATAGCAAAGCCGACATGGACGACCGTATCCAAGATTGGAACTACCGTGCCACCAAGATTGCGATTAAAGCCGCGGTGAACCGTGAGCCTAAAGCTGCTGATGTGGTGAAACAGTACAAAGATGCGTTGCATCCATTTGCCGCTAAAACCCCTGAAGCGAGAAACCGTCGTGCAGAAGACACTGCTGCAGCGCTGGCCATCTCTCAGATGCAAGAGCGTAGCAAACAAGTGCAAAAGAGCTATGAGCGCAAAGTGGCAGACGAACAACAAGTCGGCCTTGCTTTGTCGCAAATGAAAAACCGCGTAGATACCACGCGCGCTTAAGACTGGCTACTCAGGTGGTGACAGTCGCTGTCGCAACAGGCAGCCCACGGATTTGCATAGGATAACGAAGTGAGTGCACTTAAAAAGCCAGACACAGAAGCACGTGAGTTTTTATTCACGCGGGACGATTTTGTCAGAATCAAACAGTTGATTTATCGTCATGCAGGCATTTCATTATCCGATGCAAAGACCGACATGGTTTACAGCCGGATTGGTCGACGACTGCGGGCTCTGGATATCCTGAGTTTTAAGCAATACCTAGACCGTCTGGAACAACAGAATGATGCTGATGAATGGCAGGCGTTTACCAACGCGTTGACCACCAATCTCACCTCATTTTTTAGAGAGGAGCATCATTTCCCAATTTTAGCTGAGCATTTGGTCAAACTGGCGGCAGGCAAAGCCGGTCGTCCGTTACGCATTTGGTGCTCGGCCGCCTCAACGGGCGAAGAACCTTACTCCATCGCGATGACTGCTTGCGAGGCATTTAATACCTTGCATCCACCGGTCAGTATTGTGGCCACTGATATTGATACGAATGTATTGGCGACGGCCGCGGCGGGGGTGTATCCGGTAGACCGCATCAAAAAAATGGATGCGGCACGTGTACGGCGTTTTTTTGAAAAAGGCACTGGCAAGCATGACGGGCTGGTGCGCATGAAAAAAGGCTTACGTGAGTTGATTCAGTTTCATCAATTGAATCTGCTGGACGCACAATGGCCATTTAGAGAGCCTTTTGACGTGATTTTTTGTCGCAATGTAATGATTTATTTTGATAAACCGACACAGGGAAAAATCATCGAAAAATTTATTACTCTCATGCATGAAGAAAGTTTGTTGCTGGCTGGGCATTCAGAAAACTTTTTGTATGTGTCTGACCAATTACAACTGTTAGGTAAAACCGTTTATAAATTAAAAACAAATGGGGTGGCAAGATCCAGCCTGTTTACGCATCGGAAAACGACATGAGCGTCATGCAAGAAGAAATTTCCAACACCCTGTATTTTGACAGAACGTTTAACTGTAACGCTGCCAAAATTTCTCCAGGGGAGTATTACTATACCGATCAGGACATGCTGATTGTGACGGTGCTTGGCTCCTGTGTCTCGGCTTGTATCCGCGACACCCGCACTGGCATTGGCGGCATGAACCACTTTATGCTGCCTGACAGCGCGACTGCGGATAAAGACAGCCCGGTCTCGGAGTCTATGCGCTATGGCACTTATGCCATGGAAGTGTTGATTAACCAGTTATTGCGCAATGGCGCTAAACGCGAAAACCTCGAAGCTAAAATATTTGGCGGCGGCAATGTGTTGCGTAGCTTTACCACCAACAACGTCGGTGACCGCAATGCGGCATTTGTCAAAAAATACCTCAAGGATGAAGGGATTAAAGTCACTGGGGAAGACCTCTTGGATATCTATCCACGCAAAGTGTATTTTTTCCCTAAAACCGGCAAAGTGCTGGTGAAGAAACTCAAACAATTGAACAACTACACCTTGGTCAAGCGCGAGCAAGCTTACTCCAGCAAGCTCAAAACCAACGAGGTGGCGGGCGATATCGATTTGTTTTAATAATAATTACAACATGGGGATGCTATGAAAACGAAAGTGCTGGTAATTGATGATTCGGCATTGATCCGTAGCCTGCTGAGCGAAATTATCAACGACACCAAAGACCTCGAAGTGGTGGGCACTGCGCCCGACCCGTTGGTGGCCAGAGAAATGATTAAGCAGCTCAACCCAGACGTATTGACGCTGGATGTCGAAATGCCGCGCATGGACGGCTTGGATTTTTTAGAAAAATTGATGCGTTTACGGCCGATGCCGGTGCTGATGGTATCGACCTTGACGGAAAAAGGCTCAGAAATCACCTTACGTGCGCTTGAGCTGGGCGCCACAGACTTTGTCACCAAGCCCAAAATGGGCATCTCGCAAGGCATGCAGCAATATGCCGATGAGATTACCGACAAAATACGTACGGCGGCACGGGCCAAAATCAGCACCTTGCAAAGCATTGCCAAATCAACGGCGGCGCAAACGCCTCAAGCGGCGATTCGCAATCCCTTAATCAGTAGTGAAAAATTGCTGATTATCGGTGCGTCCACTGGCGGCACCGAAGCCATTAAAGCTTTTTTAATGCAGATGCCTTCTGACTGTCCGGGTATATTGATTACCCAGCACATGCCTGCAGGCTTTACCAAGTCATTTGCAACCCGTCTCGATGGCTTATGTAAAATTTCGGTCAAAGAGGCCAGCGATGGTGAGCGTGTGTTACCCGGACATGCGTATATCGCGCCTGGGGACCAACATTTACTGCTGGCACGAAGCGGCGCAAACTATGTGACGCGCTTGTCAGACGCCGAGCCAGTGAATAGACATAAACCCTCGGTGGATGTATTGTTTGACTCGGCAGCCACCCATGCGGGTAAAAACGCGGTAGGGATTATTTTAACGGGCATGGGTAAAGATGGCGCAGCCGGCATGTTGCGTATGAAACATGCGGGCGCCTATAACTTTGCACAAAACGAAGAAAGCTGTGTGGTCTATGGCATGCCGCGTGAGGCGGTGGTGCAGGGTGGCGTACATGAAATCGGCCATTTGAAAGACTTGCCACGCATGGTATTGCAATATCTGGCGACCAACAGTGAACGCGCCATGCGTGTATAGTGCAACGCAGAGCAATCAGTTAATGCAGTGAGATATTTGAATTAAAAACGAAAGATAGCGGAGTCACATATGGGCAACCCAAATACAAAATTTCTGGTGGTGGATGATTTTTCAACCATGCGCCGAATTGTGCGCAACCTGCTCAAAGAACTGGGTTACAACAATGTAGAAGAGGCCGAAGATGGCGCCGATGCACTGAATAAACTGCGTAACGGTGACTTTGAGTTTGTGGTCTCGGATTGGAACATGCCGAATATGGACGGGCTGACCATGCTACAAAACATTCGTGCTGACAGCAAATTGTCCAAATTGCCGGTGCTGATGGTGACGGCAGAAGCGAAGAAAGAAAACATCATTGCCGCTGCGCAGGCCAAGGCCAGTGGCTATGTGGTGAAACCCTTTACTGCTGCGACGCTTGAAGAAAAGCTGAGCAAAATTTTTGAAAAAATGGAAAAAGGTGAGGTGTGATCATGACTGAGGCCATCAATCCCAATCAGAACGCCGCTGTACAAGAAATAGCCGCGGGTATGATGCATCACCTTGACGAACATCAGCAAGAGGACATGATCAGTCGTATTGGTCATATGACCCGCGCCTTGCATGACAGTTTGAGCGCATTGGGCTATGACAAAGTGTTGGAGCAGGTGGCGCAAGAGATCCCGGATGCGCGTGACCGCTTGAGTTATGTTGCCAAAATGACTGAACAGGCGGCTGAGCGCGTGTTAAATGCAACCGATCAGGCGACACCATTACAAAGCGAGCTGGCTGATCGCGCAGCGACACTTAAACAGCGCTGGGAAGAGGTTATGCAACGCGCCTCGCTCAAGTCTGAATACGATGCGGTGGTGCACGAAACCTTGCAATATCTGGCCATGACGCATGACCATACCAGCCAGACCAAATCCTTGCTGATGGATATTATGATGGCGCAAGATTTTCAGGATTTGACTGGCCAAGTGATTAAAAAAGTCACCAC
>JAIXZQ010000041.1 GCA_027489475.1 Methylophilus sp. | reverse complement strand
TGCCAATCTTCAAATTGATAAGCATGGGCATCCAGTCCAGTTTCTTCTTTCACTTCGCGGATCGCGGCGTCGCGCGGGCTTTCACCCGCCTCTAGGCTACCTGTGACCGATTGCCAGAAACCCGGTTTGTCTGCGCGCTCCAGAAGCAGGACTTGTAAATCAGGGGTATAAATCAAAATCAGCGCCGAGACGGGAACTTTAAAGGGTTTTGTCATTGAAATGCCATCTTTTGCGCGTAAAAAAATCAAGGGTTAAACATGCGATGTATGCAGAGACCGCGGCGGCGTAAAAGCATCGGCTGCCACGCCAAGTGATAGTATGCCGCATAGACTACAACATTGAAGAATTAATTCCATGCGATAGTTGATAGACGCATGTCCGTCACTTTAGTTAGGAGACAGAGCGTTTTTTGCTTGATACGCGGTGGTTTGGCGACTCTCTAATAAACGTTGTTTTGTATGAAATCAACCAAAGAGGTGGTTTTAAACAGCCAAGTATGCACAGGTGCGCGACGTCCGCCTACTAAAATCAAGCCTTGTGGCGTGTTTTAAATTGGCATAAAACCTGCTAAATCTCCACTGTGGATAGCGATGCAGAATGTCCACGTTTGTGATCTTCTTTAATCTCTTAACGCTTATTACCATCATCCTCTGCAATAAAACGACCACGTGATTCTTTGATGATCAGTGCGTTTTATGTTCAGAATCTCCCTGCTTGAGGATGGCATTCAACCCAGGTGCGAACCTGGGTTTTTTCTTTGCAAGTCTGCCATGCTGTGTCAGCGTGATTGGTTGATAACCCTCAACTGTTCTGGCTGAAAGCACACACATTGAGCGACTGTCTAAATTAAATTCATTTAAATCATATTTAAATCAGTATGTTAAATGGCCGCTCATCATGGCATGGAGTCTGCTTTCAATGGGCTCGTGATAAATCAAAATAAGTAAAGTGGGTTTCATGCAAAGCAAATGGTCACAACTTCCTGGTTTTCTATATTTGTTGCCACTCTTTGGGGTTATCGGGTACTCAGTCGTGCCGTATTTTTGGGCGATTTGGCTAAGTGTGCTGATGGCGGGTACACTGGTTTACTGGGTCATGCGTCAAGTTGGCATGCGGTCGTTGCCTTTGCCGCAAACCAGTTTGTTGTTCGGGCTGATGATGGCGCTCACTGTCTTGCAATGGATGTTGGGCGCATTGCATTCTCATTCCGTGGCATTGACCACGCTGGGATATCTGTTGACAGCAGGTTGGATGGTGGTGGTTGGTCAGGTGCTAAGACAGGTGTTTGGCTGGGCGACGCTGGCCAGCGTGTGCGCTCGTGCTGCATTAGCGACAGCGCTGGCCATATCGCTGGTGTCTTTGTTTTCACAACAGCCGTTTGCGCTTTGGTTTAACCTCAAACAAACGGTCAGCCAGCTGCATGATTTTGCAGCAGTATCTATGGCCATGGGGCTGAGTGCCTGGCTGTACTTGGCTGTCCAGCAACAGCTCTCCAGGTGGCTAGCCGTTGTCACGGCGGCGCTGTTATTGGCAGGGACTTGCTTGTTGTTAGGCGCTCATGGCTGGTGGCTGATTGCGTTGCTAGTGCTCGTGGCGCTTGCCCAGCAGATTGTCGCAATACGAACCCACACCGGTAGCCGCCTGCGCCGGCTTTGGTTACATTTTGCCCTGCTCTCGGTGCCAGTGTATTCCGTCCTATGCTGGCAGCTACCACATGCGCCGCAAGCCACTACGGCCGGAGCGTGGCAGACCATCAAAGTCGCTGCGCACATCGCGTTTACTCACCCTTGGTTGGGCGTTGGCGCTGGCAACGTTGGCTGGCAATCCTTTTTAGCCATCACACACCCTGCGATTCCTGGCCGTGTCGGCGTATTCAATCATGCGCCAAACGCTTTCGTTCAACTGCTTCTTGAGTTTGGACTGTTTGCGTTGCTGGCCTGGGTGGTGGCCCTTGTCACTTGGCTGCGCGCCATACATTGGCGCATGCTGCAGATGGAACAACTCTGGCTGCTGAGCAGTGTCGGTTTGCTGTTCGCCGTGAGTCTGTTCAGTGCGCCGTTTCATCACCTATTTTATTTGATGTTACTGGCCTTTTTGCTTGGCGTGGGCGATTATCAAGTTAAGCCGCTTAAACGGCCCGTAATCCTTACCATTGCCAGCTTAGCTAGCTTGCTCGCGCTGCTGGCAGCACTTGCTACTGTAGGCGTTGCAAATGCCAAGCTGACGCAGGCGGCGCGCGGCAGCCTGCAACATCCCGATACTCTAGCGCAACTGCAATGGGTACATCGATACACCTTACTCGCGCCATTTGCCGAACGCCTGTTCGTGCAAAAAATACAGGTAGATCATCATGACATCGACAGCAAATTATGGCTGACTAAGTCGGTGATGCGTTACCAACCAGAGATGCGCGCGGCCTATTATCACAGCCTGCTCCTCGAGCTTGGGGGCAAACATAGTCAAGCGGTCAGCTATCTCAATGCGACATTGAATGCTTATCCTATTAAGCTCAACAGCATGCTGGCGTATTTCTCGCCAATGTATATGCAACATTTTCTTAATGTATTGTTAGACGCACGTCCACCGAAAAAACCGGCGCAACATACGCAGATGACTAAACCAAATGATGCCACTTGAGATTCGCGCGAAGAAAAATCCAGTCATCGCGTGGATGCGTGGCGGTGATTACCTGCGTTAATAGTTAAATGCATAACTCAGCCACAAAAGTAATAAGGCAAGACTACAGCCTAATGCTGGTTGCTGCACTGTTTGTACTTCCCTTTATGTTGGGCTATCACACAGTGCCTATCCCTTCTTTTTACAATGAGTCCGCTGCCTTTATCTTGGGGTTATTGGCGCTCTATCCGTTGTTTAACTGGGCAAGTTGGCGGTCACTCAATCTTCCCTATTTCAGCCTCGCCATATTGGGGTTAATCCCCTTGATGGTATATCAATACAATGTGGGTCTCATTCCCACACGATCGCAAGCGCTCACCTATGCCCTATACGTGCTATGGGCAGTAATGCTGATATTCCTTGGCGCATACCACAAGACAGTGATGGCTCTGCCAGAAATAATCCGCCGCTTAGCCCATACGATTGTATTCGGGGCATGGTTCAATATTTTTTATCTTTTACTTCAGGTGGCGCAAAAAGCCGGGATTATCACGCCACATCCCTGGCTTGCGGGCGGCTACGGGGCTATTGCTCAGGCCAATCATCTATCAAGCTTTTCTGCACTTGGCATCGCAAGCATTTTATTCATTCATGGAGGCGGACAAATACCAGCTGGCTCATCCTCTTTATTAAGGCGAATATACATCTCCGCCAGTCTTTTGGTGTGCCTAATACTACTGACGATTTCAGGATCAAGAAGTGGCTGGTTGTACATGATGAGTATGACAATATTGGCGTTTTGGTTTGCCAACAAGAAGACAGATGCCATCGGTCTCGCAGCGCGGCAATCCGCATATATTTTGCTGTTCATGCTGCCCCTCTATGCGCTTACTCAATACCTGATTGCTGAAACCGCGCAGGCCTTTTTCACCACTGCTTTGCAACGATTTGATGAGTTTGGCAATCCCCAAGCAATTGGGGGGGTAAAAATGCGCTTTTATATGTGGCAGCAGAGTTTGCAGCTATTTTGTCAGCAGCCATGGTTAGGCTATGGCATGGGGCAAACCCGATGGCTTACTTTTAGCACTCTAGACAATGCCCTACCTCAAGGCATGCCCGGAAGTTACGAGCATCCACACAATTTGTTGATATTTACGTTGACCGAAATCGGACTCATCGGCAGCTTGCTGGTTTTTATGCCGCTGTGTTGTTGGTTATGGACCGTCATTAAGCAACCACACACTTACTCACAATGGTGGTTAATCTCGGTACTGTCTGTAATCGGTATCCATGCATCACTCGAATATCCCCTCAGTTACGCCTATTTTTTAGGGCTCAGCGCATATCTGATTGGCCTGACACATCATGGGCGTTATCGCCTCTCGCGGCTAAGCAGTCGTTGCTGTGCCAAGCTTACGACGTTGCTCACCAGCCTAGGCTTATGTATTTGTGTACATACCAGTTACAGTTACTATCAGCTTGACGAATGTGTCAGAGGCCTAATGCCAGGTCGGCTGAATGCGCAGCAGTTAAGTCACTATTACGCAACAATTGCTTGGCTTAATCAGAAAAGCCTGTTGGCAGCCTACAGTTACCCATTATTCCTTCTTGCAATCGAATACCTACCTGTAGATCAGGCAGGTAAACAGGCCATCAACGATCTTTCACTTAAAGTATTGCCAATGCCCAAGTCAGCCTATTTGGCGCCCCTGTATTTGTTGCAACAGCAACTGCCGCAAGCAGCAGAACAAGCCATGCTACGCGCGATACAGTCTTATCCTGAAGAGTACACAGACAGACTTAAAAGTGTGCCTTCGCAATGGTTGCCTGCATATCGTGCGCTATATGAGGCTGCACAAAGGAAATTGACACATCAACAATGAACTTTCGCGATGTGTAAACATGTTTTTAACCGTTGATTTCCCGCCTTAAAAAACCATACCCGCAAAATTTTCTGTCCCAGCATACCGATTTAGCGCTGATGCCAATGACGGTATTTGTCTGTCAATTCGGCTGTAAACAACAACCATCTGTACTTTATAAACCAATACAACCAATTATTTTAATTAAATAATTAATTGGTTAAATATTATTTAACCAATATAAATCAATCACTTATATTGGTACAAAATTGATTGGCACGTTGGTTGCTAAAGTACCTAGGTATTCAATTTAGCACCATCCAAATTGAAAACACGATGCCCCTACAGGAGCGTGCACAAAAGAGGGTCACCCCCATCGGCCAGGAGCCTAGCCTGAGTCGGCATGTCGCGTAAACCTAATAAAGGCTGAGAGGAGTCAAGCCGGGACAGTCGTCCCGTGTTTGTAAATACAGTAAATAGAAAATAATCTCTAGGAGAAATCAATGAGAAGTATGACTTTGCGAAAAGCGAAACAAAAGGGTTTTACCCTGTTGGAATTGCTGGTTGTGGTAACCCTATTGGCGATTTTGGCGACAGGGGCATTGTTGGCTTATGAAGGCTTAACAGACACGGCCCAAGGCGCAGCCGCGTCAAATAACACGGCGACGGCAGACCAATCTATCCGTAATTTTAAAGCGGTGACAGGTAATTTTCCGAATCAGTGGGACCACTTGGTCACAGATTCAGGAGATGGTACAGCGGGCGGTGTCCCTCTAGACTTTGTGGCGGATGCGACTTATCGGTTTTTGGCAGCTGCAAACATCACCGATGTTTCTGCAGTACAGGCCATACAAAATGCCTTTGCGCGTGTGGGCGTGAATGAGTTCCAAGTTCGAACTGTATCAGGCACAGTGCCTGGTGTTGAACCAAACCTGTTACACAATGAGGGTGCAGTGCAATTGGCAGGGGCTCCTGGAACCACTGTTGAGCTGGAAACCTCGGATGATGGCGTTCCAGAAGACTTCTTTAACCGACTGGTTGTGGTGCCCGCCGCTAATGGTAACGCGTTATGTACTGTTGCAGGCAGTCCAGCACCGACTGCAATCCGTCCAGGGATTAACTCAAATGTTGATG
>JAIXZQ010000259.1 GCA_027489475.1 Methylophilus sp. | reverse complement strand
TTTGCATGAAAACTGCCACTCTAAATATTAAAGACCCACAGTTGATAGTTTTAGACTTACATCGCGCTGAAATTCACCCAGCGCTATCAAAAACGATGCAAATGAAAGATTTGGCTGCGCTTTATTTTTCTGCCTTGGATTTAGCGCTCAACCGCGGCGATAAAATCGTCTTTATGTGCAGTTATCAACCTGATGTGGCGTGGCGTTCAAGTGATAAACAGTTTTGGCAACAGATCTCAGCACGTGCTGATCGATTGTATGCAAAATATAAAAGAAAAAAACGTGCGGGCATACACATGTAACCACGACCAGCCTCACCATCAGCGAGGCTGAGTTTTAAATTGTCCCATGCAGTTTGGTATAAATCATGCCTGCCAGTTCGAAATCCTCGTGATAGTCGATATCCACCACCATGTGGTTGGTCTCGAACAAATACGGGTTGACGCCTATATGATAGTGAAAACGATTCACTGTCTCACGCTTAAGAATAAACAGGCTCCACAGTACGGAATAGAGTTTGGGTAAATCTTGAGACACTTTATGCCAGTAGCCAAAGCCGTAGTTCACTGGATTGCCTTTGGCATCCAGCAAATGGCCTTTAAAAGGTTTGACTGCGACCAATGAGTCATGGGTAGCACGCTCGGTTTGCCATACCGCGAGAGCCTCTTTAAATTGATTAAATAAGGGCGAGGTCACTTGTATCCACATGATGTCATCATCGCCGGGTAAGGGGTCCGTCAACGCCTTGACCAAATCAGGTTGATAGATTTTATTTCCAGTCAGTGATGGGTCACGGTGCATGAAATGAAAGCCGTACTTATCACACAGTGGCTTAACCAATTCAGCGCTTTCCGAAGACACATAGACATTCTCCGGCGCTTCAAAACTCAGTATCTGTTTTGCTTTGATATCGAACAGTGAGTCGTCTTGGTAAAACGGACGTATATTTTTGTGCGGGATACGGGTTGAGCAAGTTTGTAATGGAATAATAATTTTCATAGCGATGGTGTATGGATGGTGGAGCCTTGCTCTAATTGCGTTAAGGCATCTTCAAACCCCATCTTGGGGATGATTTCAGCCGGCAGTGCGCTGTCTAAAGAGAGATTATAAAGGCTGACGCCGGTTTTTTCACTGGCTTCGCGCGCCAAGCTAAAGCAGCCACGAATATGCGGTTCATAGTAGCGCAAAAAATCAGGGTGAGGGTTGGATGCGTCTGCATAAAAGTGCGCTTTGCCAGTGCCTCCCAAATCGACGCCTAGCATCCATACACTCTTGTAGCCTAAGCCAAAAGCCAGTTGTACTGCCCACGTTGCGACAGTCTTCCCAGCAAATACCCCTTTCTTTAAGTTAAGGCTGAAGCCAATGGCACGACAATAAGGCAATAAATCTTCGGCTAACAAAATATCTGCATCTTGTTGAAAGGCTTGCAGGGTCTCTTGAATACTGACGCGGGGTACGCCGTATTTACGGGTGGCCGATTCAATCAAGGCAATGTTTTGATGTTTAAATAGCTCTGGCGCGCGCTCAGCGATGATGCTAAGACCTTCAAAGCTAAAAAAACACCAAGCACCAGATTCAATCGAATCGACAACGCATGCCCACTGTCGTTCGAAAACACGGTGGTCAACAATCAAGCAGTAAGTGGGCGAGATGCCGGCGGCCCTAAATTTCTTAATCGCGCCATTCAGACTGATGCTGGCGTACCGTTGTATCCGCTGAATATCAATATCCGCCAATGATGGACCCGAGGCGACAATAAAACAGGGGCCATGCTGCGACTGACTAAAACTGTGAGCGAATGGGACGCTGGCAATGACTTGTTTTTTCCAACGCACCTCGCAATGGTCTGTCTGCCTCACCAAGTCAAAGTCTGGATGGCAGTTATATTGATGCTTGTAGGCGGTGCCTAATGACCAACGTCGAATGCCGCTGATAAGTTTGTTGATAATGCGCATGTGCGCATTATGTCGTTTGCGGTGGTGGTGTGTCTAGCCACTGCCTAAACTTCGCAAAGCCATGAATCAACACTATATATAACGCAATAAAACTGAGTGAAAAGTTGCGAAATTCATCCTTGGTGGTAAAGGTTAAAAACAAGAGAAGATTCGGAATGAAAATACCTAATACATAGCGTTGATAGACCCCCTCTAGCGACTGCCAGCCAGCCCATATCCATAAACATAGCCACGGCAGCACTAACACATGCTGTATGGTTGGACTGAATAAGCCTAAGGTATAAAAATCACTGAGTTTGAGGTAGCTGAGTGGGTTGAGCCAGAACTTGGCGTTATCCAACAAATGAAAGTGCAGCGCGTTATCTGCGTTACCAGTGTATGGGGCAATAATCCAATGACGTATCCACAGGCAAACGCTTATTTGCAACGCAAAATAGGCGAAGCGTGTGTGCAGTGAGGTGTCTTTACTATGCAAAAAGAATAGGCCAAAAGCACTGACAAAGGCGGTTTCTTTATTGAATGCGGTCAACATCAGCAGCATGGAGCCTATGAGCTTTCGCTGCGTTAAAAAATAATAGGTACTTACGGTCACCCCGAGAAGTTCAAAAAAATCATAGTAGTAGCCCCCTCTTTTGAACGTGAGCGGATACATCAGGCTAAACAGGATGACTGCAAATAACGAGGCTGAAAAATTGGGTGAAAAAACTAAAAAAAGCTTTCTAAGGTAAACCAGTATCAAGAGTGTGCTTAACAGCACTAGGCCATAGAGTAGATGGTAATCCAAGGCTAAGCGCGGTGTCCAAAGGGACGTGGGGAGCTTGTGAAAAAAGTGATTGCGTAATTCGTCTGAGACAATAATTTTTTGGTATAGCTTTTCTTGTTTTTCTTGCGGGATATGTGACACCGCTTGATCAACTAGACGTGGAATGATGGATCGGTACACATAGGGCTGGTAGGCAGAACCATCAATGATTTTATCCAGAGAGGCATAAGCCGAGTTGTCACGAAATCCCCACTTGATAAAGAAACTATTACAGATGTTAGCCGTGCAGGCGACCAGTACAATCCATAACACACTGAAAAGAAACAGTTTTTTTAAAATTTCATGACCAAGTGGTGACGGGG
>JAIXZQ010000047.1 GCA_027489475.1 Methylophilus sp. | reverse complement strand
CGACCGTGACCTGAGTCTAGCGGGTCGGGTCATCGTGCGCGGGGCTACCGGCCTCGAAAGCCGGTTGCTTAAGCTAGACCAAGCCATTGCACGCTTGCCTAACTTAGCGATTCATATGAATCGCGAGGTCAATGAAAAAGGGCTGTTGCTCAACAAACAAACCGGCTTGCCGCTGATTTTTGGTCAGTCCGTGGCGTCAGACAGCGCCCAACAAGCGTTGACCGACTGCCTGTGTCAGGCCTTAGACGTGGCGCCAGAGCAATTAATGAGCTGGGAGTTGGCTGTATACGACACGCAACGCGGCAGCTTTTGGGGCCTGGCACAAGAGTTTATCGCTAACAGTCAGTTAGATAATCTGGCTTCTTGTCATGCTGCATTGCAAGCGTTGTTGGCCACTGAAAAACCGCAAGCCACGTGTGTGTGTGCCCTGTTTGATCATGAAGAGGTGGGCTCTGAGAGCGCGACTGGGGCAGGCGGCAGCTTTTTGCTAGATGTCATCACCCGCATCTGTCAGTCTAGCCAGGTATCCACCGAAGATCAGTTGCGTAGTCTGGCCAATAGTTTGTTTATCAGTGCCGATATGGCACATGCTTTTCACCCTAACCATGTAGGCAGCTATGAGCCTTGTCACCATGTACAGGTGAATAAGGGTCCTGTCATTAAAACCAATGCTAACCAGCGCTACAGCACCAATGCAGCCACAGCGGCACGCTTTATGATGCTGTGCGAGAAAGCGCAAGTGCCGCACCAACAGTATGCACACCGCACTGACTTAGGCTGTGGCAGCACCATAGGTCCTATTTTGGCGGCACAACTTGGCATGCCTACGGTCGATGTAGGCAATCCGATGTGGGCGATGCATAGCCTGCGCGAGAGTGCTGGCGTGCTGGATCACAGCTATATGATACGGGTACTGACACAGCACTTTGCTAGCGTGGGCTAAGACGGCCATTGACGCTGGCATCCTGATTGCTTTACCCTAGCCAGACCACAGGGGAACCCTTCATGCTCACACAATTATTGCGCAAAAAAAGCATACAACCACACGCGCACACCGGACTGAAAAAATGCCTCACAGCCTTTGATTTGGCTTTGCTAGGCATAGGGGGCGCCATCGGCACCGGCATCTTTGTGCTCACCGGCATCGCCGCCGCCACCCAAGCCGGACCCGCCGTCGTGCTGTCATTTATTATCGCGGCCGTTGCGGCTGGCTTTGCCGCCTTATCCTATGCCGAACTGGCCGCGGCCATAGGCGGCTCTGGTAGCGCTTATGGCTACAGTTATGTGGCGTTTGGCGAACTGGCAGCATGGATGATGGGCTGGATGCTATTACTGGAGTATGGCGTTGGCGCCGCCGCAGTCGCCAACGGCTGGTCTGGCTATTTTATTAACACGCTGAGCAATCTTGGCTGGCATTTACCAGAAGCATTGACCAAAGCGCCGGTGCTGGGGGGCTCCATCAATTTGCCGGCATTTGCCATCATCTGGGCGTTGACCTTGTTGTTGATGGTGGGCGTTAAAGAGAGCGCGCGCGCCAACAACATCATGGTGATTATTAAGCTCTCAACCATTGTGATTTTCTTGGTATTGGCTGTGGGCCATATTCACAGTGAACACTGGCAACCCTTTATGCCGTTTGGCTGGTTTGAAAGCTTGGATAACGGCAAAAATATTGGCGTGTTAGCAGGTGCATCCCTGGTATTTTTTGCTTATTTTGGCTTTGATGCAGTGTCTACCGCCGCCGAAGAATGTCAGTTGCCACAGCGCGACTTGCCGATTGGGCTCATCGCCTCGCTGGCTTTTTGTACGCTGATTTACATCATTGTTTCTGGCACCTTAACAGGCGTGATTCCGTATCAGCAGCTCAATACGGCATCACCGGTGGCTTATGCACTCACCTCCTTAGGCTACACCTGGTCATCCACATTGGTGGCCACAGGCGTACTGGCCGGCTTGATTACGGTATTACTGGTTTTGCTATATGGCTTGACGCGGATTTTGTTTGCCATGAGTCGTGATGGTTTGATTTCGCCGGTGTTCTCAGCGGTGAATCCAGACCGTCAAACGCCAAGCAAAATCATCTTAATGTGTGGGGTGGTGGTCTCGTTGGTGGCTGGGTTTATTCCACTGGGGGAATTGGCTGAGACCGTCAATATCGGCACTTTGGCCAGTTTTGTCATGGTATGTTTAGGGGTGATCCGATTACGTCAGACCCACCCAGACTTACCGCGCCCGTTTAAAAATCCATTCAACCCGCTGATTCCACTGGGTGGGGTAGTGACCTGTGCCGCCCTGATGGGCTTTTTACCTGCATCCACTTGGCATCGCTTTGGGCTGTGGGCGGTGGTGGGCGTAGTATTTTATTTTGCTTATTCATTTAAACACAGCAAGTTGCGGCAATAACAGCGCAGCACCCCCCTGAGTCTAAGCGCACTAGCGCATAAAAAAAGCCGACGTCACCGTCGGCTTTTTTGCGTTTCACACTGCGAAATTACAGAGACAATACCCACTCAACGATGGTCTTGATGTCTTCGTCTTTCACTTGTGGGCTGTTGGCTGGCATAGGAATGTTACCCCATACGCCGCTACCACCGGCTTTCACTTTAGCAATCAGTTTGGCTTCAGCAGTTTTGTCGCCTTTGTATTTTGCAGCCACATCTTTGTAAGCTGGGCCCAATACTTTTGTGTCAATGCTGTGACATGCCAAACAGCCGCTTTTTTGTGCCAGAGCTTTAGCGGCAGCAGCGTCCACGGCAGAGGCTGAACCAGCCATCAACATGGTCGCAGCAGCGATTGCGGATAATAAAACTTTCATGCGATCTCCTTGTATATCCTCACTAGAAATAGAACCCCAAAATGCAATTCTCGTGCATGTGGCATCTTACCTGACCGAATAAAATCCACAAGACCAACAGGCATTAAAAAACGTAAGCACCGGGTTTGTCAGAGCCGTCAGGCAGGCTACCTACCTGTCTTTAACGCCGCTGGTTGGTTCAGGTTGACAGCCATCCATTTAAGCCGACCCGTAACCCACAGATTAAAGGGTTTCGACCGAGTATTCAGCGCTCAAAATATGTTTGCGGCCAGGGTTAATGACCACCATATTGTCCAGCGCATTGGTGGTTTCTACACAAATGGTTTTTCGCCATTCTTCCCCAATACCCATGTCGCCCATGGTGGCGGCTTTTTCAGCACCTGGGTTCCATACTACGGTGGTATCACTGCCCGATTTAGAGACATGAATGACACGGTTATAGCCTTGGTCATGAATGGCGCAATCGGAGCTGTGATGCACATAGACGCGGTCATATTCTTTACCATCAAACACCAAGGCATTATGTTCAACATAACGCTCATATTTCAAAATCTTGTCTAAGTAGACATGGTCTTGCATGCCAGTGATTTGAATATTAGAAACATCACTGACATTGAAATAGGTGTGGAACGCCTCGCTGATGACAAAAGGATGTTCAGCCAGATTAGTGGTTGATAAATCGATACGTAAACGTCTGCCCACGGTAATGGTCATGGTCAGCTCATACGGGTAAGACAATTGCCGCTGCGCCTCTGGTGTTTGCTGCATCTCGAGAATAATACGGGTGGCACCCGTCGGCGTGGCATCAATATCCATCACACGCCAAGGAATCACCCGGGCAAAACCATGCGGGCACAAGGTGCTGTCAGTGGGGTGTGCACCAAACCATGGCCAGCATACTGGCACGCCACCACGGATGGAACGTCCTTTGACATAGCGCGCATTGCTCGATAACCACAACACGGGATGCGCCAAAAACTTGGGCTGCCAATGAATCACATGGGCGCCTTGTAAGGCAATTTTTCCGGTCGCCAATGGGTTATCAATCTCAAGATACTGAAGACCATTTTCGTCTTGCCATTGGTTGACGTGCGCATGCAAGGTCATGCGCTTGGTCATTTCGAGATTACTGGACAGCAGACTGCAGTCACTGGTCATGAGGAGTGCCTTTCAATCTGGGTGACGTCACGCACCGCCCCTTTAGAGGCACTGGTGGTCATGGCAGCATAGGCGCGCAAGGCAGGTGACACTGCGCGCTCGCGATGTGCCGGCTTCCACGCCTGTGGCCCTTTAGCCTCCATTCTGGCACGACGATGGGCTAATTCTTCATCGCTCACTGCCAGATGGATGGTACGTTTTGGAATATTAATTTCTATGGTATCGCCCTCTTGCACCAGACCGATGGCCCCGCCCTCGGCAGCTTCGGGAGAGGCATGGCCGATACTGAGGCCTGAGGTCCCGCCAGAGAAGCGCCCATCGGTGAGTAAAGCACAGGCTTTACCCAAGCCTTTGGATTTTAAGTAAGAAGTGGGATATAACATTTCTTGCATGCCCGGGCCACCACGCGGACCCTCATAGCGAATCACCACCACATCGCCTGCCACAATGTGGTCGCCCAAAATGGCCTCTACAGCCGCATCCTGGCTCTCGAACACCCTTGCACGGCCAGTGAAAACCAAAATGCTATCCTCAACGCCTGCGGTTTTAACGATACAGCCATCTTGCGCGATAT
>JAIXZQ010000129.1 GCA_027489475.1 Methylophilus sp. | reverse complement strand
GCTGTAGAGGTTGAGAAAAGACGTTTTGCCCAGACACAAGCCTCTACTGCGATTGAGGTCCTGAAGCTTGCCTATCAGACACGTACAGCTTATTTCAATGCGGTTGCCGCGACTGAATTGGCCAGATACAGCGCACAAGTGAAAGAGTCTGCAGAAGCCAGCGCTGAGTTGGCTAAACGTCTGCATGAGACCGGCAACTGGAATCGTTTGGAGCAATCACGTGAGCAAAGCTTCTATGCCGATGCCGCACTTGAATATGCTAATGCGAAAAATGCTGAGGTTAGGGCATATGAGGCGTTGGCCAGGCAATTAGGTGTGAAAGCTGCACAACTCAAAATTCAATCTAGGTTACCAGATCTGCCAAAGTCTCTCTCAGAGTTACAGGCCTTTGAACAAAATGCCTATGAACAACGATTGGACCTGCTGGTTAAGCGCTCTGAAATGGATGCTTTGGCTAAACAGCTAGGACTGACCAAAACAACGCGGTTCATCAATGTGATCGAGTTAGGCCCGGCACGAGTACTGGAAGGCAGAAGAAGCGAGCCATACAAGAAAGGTATCGATATCGCTTTCGAGATTCCGTTGTTTGATTGGGGCCAGGCCAAGGTGCCACGAGCAGAGTCCATTTATATGCAGTCCGTACAGGAAACTGCTCAGTTGGTGACCAATGCGCAATCTGAGATACGAGAGCGGTATAACACCTATCGCACCAAACATGATGTCACACGCCACATTCGCGATGAGATTGTGCCATTACGTAAACGCATATTGTACGAAGATCAATTACGCTATAACGGCATGCTCACAAGCCCATTTGAATTATTTGGCGATGCTAGAGCGCAAGTACAAAGCGTCAAAGGCTATATCGAATCATTACGTGACTTCTGGTTAGCTGATGCTGAATTGCAAGCTACTTTAGTCGCCAGTCCTCGTTTGATGGAAGGTCAATAAGATGACAACTATGGATAGAAGAAACTTTTTTAAATATGCTGGATTAGGCATGGCTGGCGTTGCCGTTAGTGCGGTCAGCAAGGTTGCATTAGCTGCTATTCCGGAAATCATCACCTCTGAGGTGGCAAACACACAAGAGCCACTTTATCCAGATACAGGACGCCCATATCAGCCGGTAGTCACTTTGAATGGCTGGAGCCTTCCATGGAAGATGAACAACGGTGTCAAAGAGTTTCACCTTGTTGCGGAGCCTGTCGTAAGAGAGATCGCACCAGGGATGAAAGCAAATCTCTGGGGCTACAATGGTCAAAGCCCTGGCCCAACAATTGAAGTCGTTGAAGGTGATCGCGTCCGCATCTTTGTGACAAACCGCTTGCCCGAGAAAACGAGTGTTCACTGGCATGGCCAGCGCTTGCCTAATGGTATGGATGGTGTCAGTGGTTTAACGCAACCGGCGATTGAGCCTGGCAAAACCTTTGTTTATGAGTTCGAGGCCAAACGACCAGGCACGTTTATGTATCACCCTCACGCGGATGAAATGCTGCAAATGGCCATGGGCATGATGGGCAGTTGGATTACCCACCCCAAGAACCCGAAATTTATGCCTGTGGATCGTGACTTTGTATTTCTGCTTAATGCCTATGACATTGAGCCTGGCAGCTTCACCCCTAAAGTGAACACCATGCTGGATTTCAACTTATGGACTTGGAACAGTCGTGCATTCCCCGGCATTGATCCTCTTGTTGTTCGTAAAAATGATCGTGTGCGTATCCGCGTAGGCAACCTGACCATGACGAATCATCCCATCCATTTACATGGGCATGAGTTCGAAGTCACAGGGACAGATGGTGGTTGGGTGCCAAAAACCGCACGCTGGCCAGAAGTAACGACTGATGTTGCCGTTGGTCAAATGCGTGCCATTGAGTTTATTGCAAATGAGCCTGGCGATTGGGCATTTCATTGTCACAAAAGCCATCACACCATGAATGCCATGGGGCACAGTTTCCCCACCATGATAGGTGTGAAACAGGGGGATCTGATGAAAAAAATCACCAACCTCGTGCCTGAATACATGCCGATGGGTGAAACAGGCATGTCGGAAATGACAGACATGTCTGAGATGATGGATATGCCATTACCTAAAAATACATTGCCAATGATGATGGGCAATGGGCAGTTTGGATCACTTGAAATGGGTGGAATGTTCACGACAGTAAAAGTGAGAGACGGACTTGCCCGAAATGACTATAAAAATCCTGGTGATTATAAGCATCCAAGCGGCACGGTAGCGCATGCAGTTGAAGTTGATCTAACCAAGGTTGAACGTCAAAAGTCTCATGCTGAAGGTGAGTTGGAGGTCAATGTCAGGAAGCCGATTAACCATTCTGGGCATTAGTGACGTGATCGGCCTCTGGCCCTAACTAAAGCAAAAAACGGCTTGCAAATGCGCAAGCCGTTTTTGTTATTTACTCCAATGGCCTAGTACCCATTCCCATTGGTGCGTTCCATAATTCCAACGCCAATGTGCTTTAACCCATTTTGTTTTACCAAGAGGGCGTACCGTTTGCAAATTCTGTAATCGATCCGGTGGCTTTGGTGGCTTAGGAGGTTTTGGTGCCTTAATTTTAAAAGTAGTCATATACACTCCGAACTAATGGCAGTGATATATGCCAGTTTGGCGATCATGATGACAGCCATTTTTATCGGTGCCGCCGGAGTGGGCACTGGCAAGGCTTGAGCAAGAATAATCCCCTTCATAGCAAAACTCCCTTTTGAACATGTTGAATGTGTTTCAAATTGAAGAAGTATGAACAGCTAGTTACTTAAGTAGGCTCTACAGGGACCTTGCACCATAATAAAGATTTGAGTCTTGAACTGCAATAAAACATATTTAGCAGCAATTATATGGCTGCTCATTAGAACTGGAACGACTGCTCAACACGTTGGAATGACTGCTCAAAATCAATGGAATACACACGTACAGTTAACAAAAAACCCGGTGTTCTAACCGGGTTTTATTAACGACAAGTCAATCGAGTCGATTACTTGTTCATCACGTACATTGTTACTTCAAAGCCAAAACGCATTTCGGTAGCAGCTGGTTTAGTCCACATAAT